>CADBPU010000017.1 GCA_902796635.1 uncultured Eubacteriales bacterium
ATTTACTTTTATAGATTATTATATTATAATATAAACATAAATGGAGGTGTAGAATGTTATACAATCTGTTAAATGCTGGAAATTGGGCAACAGATATAGCAAATTTGTTTACTAATAGTTATTACATAATTTGCTTGGTTTGCCTTGCTATTGGCTTGATATTATGTGCCATAGAGTGCTTTGTTCCGGGCTTTGGAGTGTTTGGAATTTCAGGTATTGTATTTTGCACTTTTTCAATAGTGTTCTTGCTTGTTATGGATGGCACTTGGCGACAGTTCTTGTTTATGTTTGGAATTGGCATCATCATATTGACACTCATAATTTTGATTGCGGTGAGAAGTGCAAGATTTGGTGCTTTAAGCAAATCGCCGCTGGTTCAAAAACGAACAGCACTACCAGAAGATTATTCTTCTGACGAAAAAAATTATCAATATTTGGTTGGAAAGGTTGGACTAACAGAAACTGCTTGCAAGCCCATAGGAAAAGCTATTATTGACGGAATTGCATATTCTGTCATAACAAACGGAGAATATATTGATAAAAACAAAAAAGTTTACGTTGCAGAGGTTGAAGGTAATTCAATTGTCGTAAAAGAAAATATGGAGGTATCAAAATGAATTTATTATTAGAAGGAGCATCAATCGCAATTTGGATTGTTGTTGCAGTTGTAGCATTTGTATTGATTTTATTGCTTGCATTTGTGCCAATCAATCTCTGGTTTAGATGCTTGGTTTCAGGCACATATGTAAATATGTTCAAATTGGTTGGTATGAGACTTAGAAAAATCAACACTGGTTTGGTTGTAAATGCTTATATCAACGCAAAAAAAGCAGGTCTTGATATTAATATTGATGACCTTGAAACACACGCAATGGCTGGTGGAAATGTATCATCAGTAGTTGCAGCACTTATCTCAGCACACAGCGCAAAAATCAGTTTGCCTGTTGAAGTTGCAAAAGCTATTGACCTTGCTGGTCGTGATGTTTTGAAAGCCGTAAAAGAAAGCGTTACACCAAAGGTTATCAAAACTCCTGTTATCAGTGCAGTTGCAAAAGATGGTATTGAACTTAGAGTTTTGGCAAAAGTTACAGTAAAAACAAATCTTAACAAACTTGTTGGTGGAGCAGGAGAAGAAACTATTATTTCAAGAGTTGGTGAAGGTATTGTCACAACTATTGGTTCAGCAGAAACTCACGAGCAAGTTTTGGAAAACCCAGATTCAATTTCAAAATTGGTTCTTGACAAAGGACTTGATGATGGAACAGCATTCCAAATTTTGAGTATTGATATTGCTGATATTGACGTAGGAAATAATATTGGTGCTGAACTTAAAAAGACACAAGCACAAGCAGAAAAGGAAATTGCACAAGCAAAAGCAGAAGAAAGAAAAGCTATGGCTATTGCACAAGAACAAGAAATGAAGGCGAGAGTTCAAGCAATGAGAGCAAATGTTGTTCAAAGTGAAGCAAAAGTTCCAGAGGCAATTGCGCAAGCTTTCACAGAAGGTAAACTTGGAGTTATGGATTATTACAGACTTCAAAATATTCAAGCAGACACAAATATGAGAAATAATTTGGCTGGAAAAAAGACAGACGAAGACGATAGTGGCTCAGCAAATAAATAACAATAAAAAAGGAGGATAATATGAAATTAGAATATATCTTTATTGGAATTTTCGCTTTAATTTCGTTATTTATCCTTGTTTTTTATTTAATAAATTCTGCAAAAATTAACAAAAAACAAAAAAAAGTTGCTGAAAAGAATAAGACCGAAGACAAAATTAAAGATGAAAAAATAGAAGTTCCTGCCGAACAGAGCAAAGAAAAGCCAGTTGAAAAGGCAATAAAGGAAGCAAATATAGATTATCAAATCAAAGAAGCTTTTGAGAGAATAGAGCAAGAAAGAATTGAATATGAAAATGCACCAAAAAATAGGACAATTGGTGGTAAACTTAAACTTGATAGAGATGAGTTTAAGACAGAACTTCAAAAATCGCTTGAAACAAATAAGATTTCTAGCGATACAAATGTAATTAGCAGTGCAACAGCAAAAATGGACTATGAAATTAGAGATAGTCAAGCAAAAGAACAAGTTGATGTTGACAAACAAATTGCAGAAGAATATGTAAAAAATCAAGAAAAGAAAAACAAAAGTTTGGGTGAAGAATTGAAAGATATGTCGCCTGAAATGAAAGCAATAATGCTTAACGATATCCTAAACAAAAAATATTGATTTATTATATATAATAATATTTATAAATGTAGCAAACAAACAAAAAATCAAGCATAAAATACCTTGTGAGGTGTGTGGTGTTTGATTTTTTTAATGACCTGTTTTATGAAATAAAAAAAGGAGTATTTAGATATCAAGTTGAAAGTGGAAAACAAATTGTGATTGAAGGTTATAAGAACATTTTAAGAATTGACGAATGCTGTGTTGTTTTGAAACTATCAAACGGAGAATTGCAAATTGCTGGTGAGAATCTAAAAGTTAAAGAACTATCATCAAACACAATCAAAATTGTTGGCAAAATCAAATCAATAAGTGAGGACTGTGCTGATGAAAAATAAGATAAATTTGATTCATATTTCACTCAAAGGAGTAAATCTTAATCGTGTTTATAAATACTGTCAAAAAGAAAATATAGCATTATATAACATAGATAGAAAAGATTATAAGAATATTGAATTTGATATCAATTACAAAGATAAAAAACATTTTTATGAATTAGTTAAAATGCAAAATTATGAGTATATAGAATCTCAAACGCAAGGCAAAAATAAAATCTCAAATTTTGTAAAGTTAAGATTTGGATTGATTTTTGGTGCATTTTTGTTTATTTTTTTTAATATTTTTAGCAGTTTTATGATTTTTGATATAAAAATTTATGGAAATAGTTATGTTGATTCATCAAAAATTATTCAAGTGTTAAACACTTATAATATCAATGTTGGCAAGTTTGTAAAAAACCAAGATTTCAATTTTATTGAAACGGAAATAACAAATAATATAGAAGATATTTCTCTTTGTAGTATTATGAAAAAAGGCACAACAATAGTTGTGAATGTGAAAGAAAAACTAAAAAATGAAGAGATGCAATTTATATCACAGGGCAAAGATATTGTCGCAACTCAAAATTTTACTTTAACTGAACTTGTCGTTGCCAATGGCACTGCAAAAAAGAAAGTGGGCGATAGTGTAAAAGCAGGTGATATTATTGTTGCTGGCTATGTTTTGGACTCTTATGGCAAAAAAATCAATTGTAAAGCAAGTGCAAATATCAAAGCAAAAACATGGTTTTCTGCAAGCGAAATATACAAAAAAGAATTAGAGATAAATGTAAGAACAGGCAAGAAAGTAATAAATTCATATTTGGATTTGTTTGGTGTTAAATATCCAATAAAAAATACAAAAAATGAGTTCGAATTTTTTGAAGAAGAATTGAAAGAAACAGAAATAAAGAATAATTTTTTACCTTTCAAAATGTATACAACAACATACTATGAAATAACAAAACAAGTGGTTGAACAAGATTTTGAAAAAGACAGACAAAAAATTCTTGAAAAATGCCAAAAGCAAGCATATTCAAAAGTTGTTGACACAAGTTTAATTTCCAATATGTTTGATACAATAACGGAAGAAAAAGATTGCTTTGTTATAACAAGTTATATTGAAGTTAATTTAGAATTTTAATAAAACTATAAAAAAATAGCATTTTTTATGCTATTTTTTGTGTATTTTTCAAATATTCTATAAATTTTTTACTTGCAAAAGGTAAATTTGTATTTTTATTTTTTGCAATCAAAACATTTATTGATGGTATATTTTTGTTTATTTTTAATTCTTTTAATTCATAATCTTTTTTCATTTCAACAATGCCAAATCCCAAGCCAAAGCCAGAGTCAGCAAATTCCAAAACCAAATCCTGGCCAACTACTTCTGTTTTTGGCGAAAGTGATATGTTTTTGCTCAATAAAAATTTATCTATAAATTTTCTGCTGTTTGCTTCTTTCTTTTGCAATACAACGGGATATTTTAGCAAATCTTCAAATTTATCTATTTCATCATTAAAATATTTTGGATTGTACAAGAAACCTTGTTTTATTGATTTTAATTTTATAACATCAAGCATATTGTTGTTGACTTCATCTTCAAAAAATACAACAAAATCTAATTTTCCTTTTTCCAAATCTAAAATTAGATTTCTAGTTAAATCATTTTTAATATCAATTTCAATGTTAGGGTAATCCAAATGGAATTTCTTGATTGCTTCCATTAATACAAGTTTTGTTAGCGTGGTTGATGCACCTATTTTTATTGTGCCAGTTGATAGTTCTTTGAAAGATATAAATTCATTTTCAGCATTATTTATCAGTTGCAAAGCATTTTTGATATAATCATAAAAACTTTTGCCTTCACTTGTCAATTCCATACCTTTGTTGCTTCTTAAAAAAAGTGTGCCACCAAGTTGATTTTCCAAATTCTTTATCTGTTGGCTGATTGCTGGTTGAGAAATATGCAACTCTTCACTTGCTTTTGTCATGTTTCCATTTTTTGCTACAACATAAAAAATTCTATATAGTTCCAAATTAATATTCATTATAAGCACTCCTTATATTCATAATAACATATATATATTTTACTTATCAAATAAAATATCATAATATTTAATATAAGGAGAAAACAATATGTTAAAAAATAAAAATATAGTAGTTGGTGTTTGTGGCGGGATTGCTTGCTATAAGGTTGCATCTGTTGTAGGTTTATTAAAAAAAGAAGGTGCCAATGTTGATGTTATCATGACAAAAAATGCGACTCAATTTGTCACTCCGCTTACATTTCAAACATTATCGCAAAATCCAGTTGTTGTAGATATATTTGAATTAACAAAAGTTGCAGATGTCAAGCATATAAGTTTAGCACAAAAAGCAGATGTTGTCATTATTGCGCCTGCAACAGCAAACATGATAGGAAAAGTTGCAAATGGAATTGCAGACGACATGCTTTCGACTGTCATTATGGCAACAACTGCACCAGTCATTTTTGCACCTGCAATGAATAACAATATGTATAACAATAGGATTGTTCAAAATAATATAAAAAAACTAAAAGAATATAATTATAATTTTGTTGAGCCAGAAGTTGGTCATTTGGCTTGTGGCACAAATTCTGTTGGCAGGCTTGCAGATAATTCAAAAATTGTTGAAAAAATTAAGGAAGTGATTTGATATGAATATAATAATAACAGCTGGAGGAACAAGTGAACCAATTGATGATGTGAGAGAAATAACAAATTGTTCAAGCGGAAAACTTGGCAGTAAAATAGCAAACAAACTTGTTCAATTATCTAGTGTAGAAAATATATTTTACGTGTGTTCTCAAAATGCCATAAAACCAAAAAACAATAAAAAAATCACAATAATTCACGTAAAAACAGTGGAAAATTTGCTAAATTCATTAAAAAATTTGATTTTTACTCAAAAAATCGATGTAGTTATTCACAGTATGGCAGTCTCGGATTATAAGGTTGATTATGTTTCGACAGCGCAAAATTTTGCACTAAATTTATCAAACAAAAATGCTGATGAAATAGTGCAAACAATCAATAATAATAAAAATTTTGCAATAAAACAAAATAAAATTTCTTCAACCTATGATAATCTTGTTATAAAACTTTCTCAAACACCAAAAGTTATTTCACACATAAAAGAATGGGATAAAAATATCTTTCTTGTTGGTTTTAAGTTGTTGTCTAATGTGAAAAAAGAAGAATTGATTTCTGTTGCAAAAAAATTAATGCAAAAAAACAATTGTGATGTGGTTGTTGCAAATGATATAAAAGATATTTCTCAAAAACAACACAAAGCGCAAATAATAACAAAAGATACAATCTTTGAAGTTCAAACCAAACAACAGATAGCAAACAAACTCAAATCTATAATAAACGAAATATATTGAGAAATTTTCAAAAACTTTGATTTGCCTTGATCTTATGTCAAGGTTTTTTATTTACCATAATAAATAAAAATATACTAAAAAAATTTTCAAAAAATGTATTAAATCATTCAACATTTTTAATTTTTTATCGTATAATAAATATGTATCTAACAAATGCTAACATTGATGTTTTTAGCCAAAGTTAATTTTGGTTAATTCTATTCATTGTTAAAAAGGAGGTGCGTATGAAATCAAACATAGAAAAATTGCAGTTGTTGAGAAATATGGCAATTCTTACAAAAGACCCTTTGCAGTTTGGACTCACTTCTCTTTTGATTGATTTGGAATATGGCACTGAATATGAGAGAATGGTAGCAAAAACAAAAGAAAAAATTGAGGAGTTGACATTATAATTGACAGAAACACAAATTGTTAAAGGCATTGTTCTTTCTTCTTTTGATTATAAAGAAAAGGACAAGCTTGTTGAAGTTTTCACGTTAGAGTTTGGCAAAATAACTGCTGTGCTCAAAGGTTGCAAATCACCAAACGCAAAACTCAAATTTGCTTTTCAACCATTCTGCTTTGCAGAATTTAGCATTGTAAAGCTTGGAAAGTTTTATCAAATAATTGACGCAAAACTTATTGATAGTTTTTTTGATTTAACTTTGGATTTGAATACATATTATCTTTCTTCTCTCATTTTGGAATTGGTTTCTGTTTCGGTAGAATTTGAAGAACAGAATCCGTATTTATTTCTTTTATGCATTAATGCACTCAAACACGTTTGTTATGATAACTTGCCAGCCGATTTGGTTGTGGCAAAATTTTGTGAAGATATCATGAATATGCTTGGCTATAAAATCAACTATCAAACTTGTTCAAATTGCGGTATGCCATATCTCGGTAAAGTATATTTGAACCTAGATAGTGGTGCTTTTGTTTGTCAGGCGTGCAAAAGTGAAAATTGCTTGCAAATCTCAAATCAGGCGTTTTCATTACTCAAAATTTTGAGTAATACAGAGTATGACCGACTTGGTAGTATAAAAATACCAAGCAGTGTTGCACGTGAGTGTATTTTGACAATATGCCAAAATTTGGAGCATCGTTTGTTCAAAATAATACATAGTGCAAAATTTATATAGCTTAATTTATTTACAATTTTATTGTAAATTTATTAATATTCTTTTTGTGGAAATTCCACAAAATACAAACTATGGATAAGGAGAAAGAGATGGAAAAGAAATTTGTTTACATGTTCAGCGAAGGCAATGCCAACATGCGTGAACTACTTGGTGGAAAAGGTGCAAATCTTGCAGAGATGACAAACATTGGTTTGCCAGTGCCACAGGGCTTTACAATTTCAACAGAAGCTTGCACACAATATTATGAAGACGGCAGACAAATCAATGCAGATATTCAAGTAGAAATTATGAAGAATATCGAAAAGCTTGAAGAATTAACAGGCAAAAAATTTGGAGATAAAGAAAATCCACTTTTGGTTTCAGTTCGTTCTGGTGCAAGGGCAAGTATGCCTGGTATGATGGATACAATCTTAAATCTTGGTCTTAATGAAGAAGTTGTTGAAGTTTTGGCAAAAAAATCAAACAATCCAAGATGGGCTTATGATTGCTATAGAAGATTTATTCAAATGTTTAGCGACGTTGTTATGGAAGTGTCAAAAAAGGATTTTGAAGTTCTTATTGACAGAAAGAAGGAAGAAAAAGGTGTGCATTTTGATGTTGAACTAACAGCAGAAGATTTGAAAGACCTTGCAAATCAATTCAAAGCAAAGTATAAAGAAGCACTTGGAAGAGAGTTTCCAACTGACCCAAAAGAACAATTATTTGAAGCAATAAAAGCCGTGTTCCGTTCATGGGACAACCCAAGGGCAAATATATATCGTATGGACCATGACATTCCATACAGTTGGGGTACAGCTGTAAATGTACAAATGATGGCATTTGGAAATATGGGTGATGATTGTGGAACAGGTGTTGCTTTTACAAGAAATCCTGCAACAGGTGAAAAGGGTCTTATGGGTGAGTTTTTGATGAACGCACAAGGTGAAGACGTTGTTGCTGGTGTAAGAACACCAATGCCAATTTCAAAAATGGCAGAAGTTTTGCCAGATGTTTACAATCAATTTTTGGAAGTTTGCAAAACACTAGAAAATCATTACCACGATATGCAAGATATGGAGTTTACAATCGAAAAAGGAAAACTCTATATGCTTCAAACAAGAAACGGAAAGAGAACAGCAGCCGCTGCAATCCGTATTGCTTGCGACCTTATTGATGAAGGTATGATTACAGAGCAAGAAGCATTGATGCAAATTGATGCAAAGAGTTTGGACATGCTTTTGCACCCAACATTTGATGCAAAGGCACTTGCGGAAGCAGACAAAAATAATGTTGTTGGCAAAGGTATCG
>CADBPU010000018.1 GCA_902796635.1 uncultured Eubacteriales bacterium
ATGCAATAGATGTTGCTACTCTTATTAAATAATGGCGTCTGTCTGGTGTTTTTATACTTTGCATAAGCACCATCTTTAAGGGCTCGTCCACTAAATCCAACAACTCTGCCCCTATGGTCAATAACTGGAAAGACAATTCTCGTTGCCATTTCATCAAATAGTTTTCCATCCTTCTCGCCACATACTCCACATTCAAGAATATCTTGTGTTTGAAAACCTTTATTTTTGAGATATGTAGCTAGACTTGTCCAATTGGGACTAAATCCAATGCCAAGCCGTGTAATAGTGCTTTGTTCAACACCCCTTTTTTTCAAATATTCCATTGCTACTTTGCCTTGCGGTGAATTTAAGTTTTTCACATAAAACAAAGCGGTTTCTCTAACTATATTTTGCAAAATTTCTCTATGTTTGGCTTTTTCTTTATAATCGCTGTCTTCGCTGATCTCTGGCACTTTCATTCTGGCATTATCTGCCAAAATTTTTACTGCACCAACAAAGTCTGTACCTTCAAGTTTTTCAACAAACTTTATTACATCACCACTTTCACCACAACCAAAACAATGATAGAATTGTCCTTGCTCGTTCACTGCAAAACTTGGAGTTTTTTCGTGATGAAATGGACAACATGCCCAATATGTTCCACCCTTTCTGTTAAGGGTTAAATATTTTGAAACTACTGAAACAATATTGGAATTACTTTTCAACCTATCAAGCCATTCAACTGAATAACCCTTATCTTTCATATTTCTCCTAAAAATCTAATAAAAAATCAATACACAATATTATTCGCCACCATTTTCAAATAACCTTTATTTTTGTATAAAAAATTTTATTTTTATTAATATAGTAAATCATTTTATTTGATTTTTAATTGTTTTAATATCTTTTTTCATTAAAAAAATTAAGTTATTTGATATACGTATTGTTTATTTTTTTTATTAATTTACAAAATAAAAAACTCGCAATTTCTTGCGAATTTTTTTATATTATTATTTTCTTGGGAATTTTATGTTCGCTTGTGCTGCGGCAAGTCTTGCTATTGGCACTCTAAATGGCGAGCAAGATACATAGTCAAGGCCTGCTTTGTGGCAAAACTCTATTGATGATGGGTCACCACCATGCTCTCCACAAATTCCACAATGAAGTTCTGGACGTGTTGCTTTACCCTTTTTTACTGCCATTTCAATAAGCATTCCAACACCATTTGTGTCAAGACGAGCAAATGGGTCACTTTCATAAATTTTTGTTGAATAATAACTTGGCAAGAATTTGCTTGCGTCATCACGAGAGAAACCAAAAGTCATTTGAGTCAAGTCGTTTGTACCAAAACTGAAGAATTCTGCTTCTTGTGCAATTTGGTCTGCAAGAAGTGCTGCTCTTGGAATTTCTATCATAGTTCCAACAAGATATTTAAGTTCAACATTTGCTTCTTTAATAACTTCATCTGCTGTTTTGCAAACAATCTTTTTTACATAAGCGAGTTCCTTTACTTCTCCCACAAGTGGAATCATAAGATTTGGCACAACATTCCAATCTGGATGTCTATGCTTTACGTTGATTGCGGCTTTGATAACTGCTTTTGTTTGCATAACTGCAATTTCTGGATATGTTATGGCAAGTCTACAACCACGATGTCCCATCATTGGATTGAATTCGTGTAAACTGTCGCAAATAAGTTTGATTTCTTCAACTGATTTATGTTTTGCTTTTGCAAGAAGTTCTATATCCTTTTCTTCTGTTGGAACAAACTCATGAAGTGGTGGATCCAAATAACGAATTACAACTGGTTTGCCTTGCAATGCTTCCATAAGGCCTTCAAAGTCTTGTTGTTGCATTGGTTCAAGTGCTTTGAGTGCTTCTTCGCGCTCTTCCACAGTTTCACTACAAATCATTTCACGGAATTTTTCAATTCTGCCTTCGCCAAAGAACATATGCTCTGTTCTTGTTAGTCCAATACCTTCTGCACCAAGTTCTGCAGCACGCTGAGCATCTTTTGGTGTGTCAGCATTGGTTCTTACACCAAGTGCACGATATTTATCAGCAAGTTTCATTATTCTGCCAAAATAACCTGTGTTTGTGTCTGCTGGCACTGTTTTGATAAGTGTGTCATAAATCTTTCCTGTTGAACCATCAAGAGAAATGCTGTCGCCTTCATGGAATACTTTTCCACCAAGTTCAAACCATTTTTCTTCTTCGTGCATTTTTATGTCGCCACAGCCAGAAACACAGCATGTACCCATACCACGTGCAACAACAGCTGCGTGTGATGTTTGACCACCACGAACTGTCAAAATACCTTGTGCATATTTCATACCTTCAATGTCTTCTGGTGATGTTTCTAAACGAACAAGAACTACCTTTTGTTTTTGTTTGCCAAGTTTAACGGCATCTTCTGGTGTAAATACAACAGTACCTTCTGCTGCGCCTGGAGAAGCTTCAATACCTTTACCAACAACATTATTTTTATCTGCTTCA
>CADBPU010000019.1 GCA_902796635.1 uncultured Eubacteriales bacterium
GGTGGGGACGGTGGGACTTGAACCCACACTCGTTAGAACACGCCCCTTAAACGTGCGCGTCTGCCAGTTCCGCCACATCCCCATAAATAAACAATGCTATTATATCAAACTCAAATCAAAAAATCAATCATATTTTCAAAATAATTTATATAAATTTAATCATTATGTAAATAGACCTTTCATTTGTTTTCACATTTATTTATCAAAATAAAAATCACCCAACTTTTGTTGTCAAGTGATTTAATTTTTTTCATGTTCTTGTTCTTCTTCTGCTATAAGTGTTTCATACACGTTTTCAAATATTTGTGGGGCAGAGCTTTTCCAAACTTTTGTGGCGTTGATTGCTGATTTTCTGCTTGGATAAACAATTTTCATTTCAAACAGGTTTTGTGCTTCAAGCGGGTCTTTGATTTTTAATGCTACGGTGTAAGAGCCATCATTATTTTTGAAATAAGTTCCAACATATTCTTGCGCACGCTTAAATTCAAGTCGGTTTTCTTTTGCAAATGTTGCAATTTCTTCTCTTGTGCTTGATGGTATTTTAAGATAGAAGTTGCTTAAACAATTTCTACCTTCATAGGTTATATTATATCTATCTCCATCACCAGTGTTTGTTTTCGCAATATATCCAACATCCAAAAGTTGCCACATAACATCTTTGCAATCCATGTATTTAAGCCACATGTTTCTGCTGGTGCAAATGTCAATTATGCTATCTTCTGTCAGTGGAATTTCCATTTTGTCCATCACAAACAAAAATATCAGTTTGTTTGTGGTATTGTCAGGAATAAACACCGGATTATTCATCCAATTTGTATTTCTTTTCACTATAAACTCCAAAATAATTGTATCACACTTTTTTTTCAAAGTAAATAAAATATTTTTACTACTTAAAAAAAATATGATATAATATTTTTGTAGGAGTGGTTATGATTAAGGTTTCAAACGAAGAACTTTCAAAAATAGCACAATTTGTGGCAAGTTGTGATGATATGATAAACGGCAAATTTATTTTGGCTGATGTAAAAATTACAAAAGTACTTAATATGATTGCGGGCAGTGAAGAACTGTATAGATACATAAGCGAATGCATGGTTGGTTTTGACTTTACAAAGGAATATCACAGGGCAGAAGTCAAAAATGGGCTTAATGGTGGGATTTTTGCTGTGCCAAACGAGCCAAACAAACTTGTTGCTTTTGTTTTTTGTTTGCTTGTTGAATGCGATGCAAAAAGACTTGATTTTTATAATTTTATCAACGAAAATTTTGGTATCAGTGGCAGAAGCGAAGCATACAAAAACTTTTCAAATCAATTACTTGTGCCTTTCAAAGAGATAGTTTCATCTCATTTTGGTCTTGGTGGGGTGTCAAATCAAGCACTTGAAGATATAACAAACAATTATAGAGAAGAACTTAAACAAGAGCCAATTTTTGAAGAGCAGTATGGCCAAACAAATTATGAAAATGCAAGTTGGCAAAATCAGGGATACGAAGAAAATATTCAAGAATATCAACAAATGCCTGCATCAAATCAATCTTATCAAGTGCCACAGCAACCACAACAATATCAAAATAGTAATGTACAAGTTGTTTCTCAACCAAAAAGTGTTGAACAAAAAGAAAACAGTGTTTGGAAAGATATTTGCGATATTTGTGAAAATGTTGAAAGTGCAGTTTATGCAGAAAGGCATTTGAAGGAATATTTGAAAGAAGAATTGTTATATATTCTCAAAACAATCAAGTATAGCACTAAGTATCAAGATGTAAAAATAATCAGTGCGCTTGTCACTGCATTTGACGAATTGACAAAAAAATTCCGTTCGATTCAATTTGTATTTGGAGAACTCAAAAACAAAATTGAAAAATTATATTAATGCAATGCATCCAAGAATTTCTTGGGTGTTTTTTTGTGCTTAAAAATTAATTTATATAAATAAATAAGCATATATATATAACATGAAAATCAAAATTGGTAATAAAATTGTGGCCGTTTTTTCATGGTTTATTAGAATTGGTTTAAGCGCTGTGTTGGTTATTTTTTTATGCGTTGCACCTTTCACACTTCTTCCAAATATTTTGCAAGCACAAGCCGATATCAACAAAAAGGAAGAATACGTATATCAAGGTATTTTGGAATTGTGGCACATTGAAACCTTTGAAGGTGGCAGTGCATCACGGCTTGGATTTTTGGAAAGAGAAGCAATAAATTTTGAAAAAACACACAAGGGGACTTATATTGTTGTTCAAAGCATGAGCGCAGAGCAATTTGCGCTCAATTATCAAAATGGAAAATTGCCCAATATGATAAGTTTTGGCATTGGTCTTGGCGATGAATTTACTGATGCACTAATTGAGTTGGATACTGAAAATTTAAGGCAAGATGTTTGTGCTGGTGGCAAGTTTAATTCAAAAAATCTTGCATTACCTTACATCTTGGGTGGTTATGCAGTTATTTCAAATGGTGCTGGCTTATCAGGAACAGGGCTTAAAGGCACAAACAATGGACTTAAAGCGTTAGAAAAAAACAACATGCAAATTTCAAATTTGTATGATTGTGAATCTTTGGATAGTTATGATGCTTATGATAAATTTATAAAAAATAATTTTCAAACACTCATTGGCACCCAGCGTGATGTTTATAGATGTTTTAATCGTCAGCAAAAGGGCTTGATGAACAACTTGACTTATACATTTTTGCCAAAATATACTGACCTTGTGCAATATATTTCAGTTTGTAAATCAACTGCAATAGAAGAAAAAATTTGTAAGGAATTTGTTAGTCAACTTTTGTCAATAGAAACTCAACAAAAACTTAAAAACTATAACCTTTTTTCACCATTAAATAATATACAATTATATACTGATGGAATATATGCAGAATTTGAAAAAACTCTCAATCAAAACTTAATGGTTGAAAATGTTTTTTTATCAAAAGAACAAATACAAAGTCAAAAAAGTGAAGCATATAAAAATGTAGTAAAATCTTAATAAAGTGGGTGGTTATGAAAAATTATAGTAAAATTATTGATACTTTATATCAAAATAAAATACAATACAAAATTGATGAAAATTTAAGCAAACATACAAGCATAAAAATTGGTGGAAAAGCAAAAATTTTTGTTGAAGTAAAAACCGAAAAAGAACTTGTTTTTTTGCTCAAATACTTATCACTTATTGATACAAAATATCATATTTTAGGCAATGGCACAAATACTCTTGCATGCGACGATGATTTTGAAGAAGTTGTTATTTGTACAAAGGCACTCAAATGGTATAAAGTATCAGGAGATACAAGTAAAAATTTGTTCAGTATTTATATTCAATCAGGCATGGGACTTTTTGAACTCAACAAAAAATTAAGGACACTTGGTTTGGGTGGATTGGAATTTAGTTATGGCATACCAGGAAGTGTTGGTGGCGCTGTGTGTATGAATGCTGGTGCTTATGGAAAATGCATTGGTGATTTTGTTGAATATGTAAAGATTTTTGATGGCGAGAGAGTACTAAAAATATCTAAAAAGAATATGTTATTTTCATATAGGCAAAGTTTGGTGCAAAATTCAAATTTAGTAGTTTTGGGAGTAAAATTGAATTTACAAAAAAGTGATAGCAAAGATATTGAATTTTTGCAAAAGCAGTATTTTCAAAAAAGGTTGGATAGCCAGCCATATGACAAGTTATCTTTTGGCAGTTGCTTTAAGAGATATGAAGGAAAAGAGCCAATCAGTAAGTTGATTGATGACCTAGGGCTGAAAGGTTATAGAATTGGCGATGCAGAAATCAGCAAAAAACATGCGGGTTTTATTATAAATATTGGTTCTGCGACTTGCCAAGATGTGAGATTATTGATAAAATATATCCAAGAAAAAATTTTTGAGCATTATGGATTTGTTCCAGAGCCAGAAGTTAAGTTCTTGGGAGAATAAATGTTAATTTTTGGAGATTATCACACACACACAAAATATAGTCGCAATCATCACGGCAAAAGCACGATTGAAGAAAATGTGAAAATAGCAGTTCAAAAGGGATTGAAAGAAATAGGAATCACTGAACATGGTTTTTCACATATTTTTTATGGTGTACGTAGAAAAAATATTAAAAAGATGAGAGCAGAAATTGAGAGATTGCAAAAGTTATATCCAATCAAGATATATTTGGGTATTGAAGCCAATTTGATTTCAAGTCAAGGCGATATTGACTTAACAGAAGAAGAACAATCATGGTTTGACTATGTGATTATGGGTTATCACATTTTTGCAAAACCCAAAAACATAAAAGAGTATTTTAATTTTTTTAGAAAAAACAGACGTGCTTACAAAAATGATAAATACACAGATGATATTGTTGAAGCAAACACAAATGCATACATCAAAGCATTGCAAAAAAACAGAATTAACATAATCAGCCACATGGGTTCGTTTATGAAAGTAGATGCCATAAAAGTGGCAGAAGAATGCAAAAGACACGGGACATTTGTGGAACTTAACGCAAGACGTCTATGTTTTTCAGCCCAAGAAGCCAAACAAATGTCAAAAATGGGTGTTGAATTTGTTTTGAGTAGTGATGCACATATTTGCACAAATGTTGGCGAGTGCAACAAGGGCATAAATTTTGCAATAAAAAATAATATTCCAAAAGATTTGATTGCAAATTTAGACAAATTGCCAAAATTTTCATATAAAAAATAAATATAATTAGGTACGTATGAACACATTTAGTTTTGAATTAAAAAAAGAAGTGGCATGTGTTTTGCCAAGCGGAGATGAAGAAAGTTTAAGCCAACTTTCAGCAATCATAAAAACTTGCGGAGAAATCACAAAGAACGGAACACAAGAAAAGCTTTTGATATTCACAGAAATTGAAGAAGTTGCAAATCTTGTTGCAGATATAGTAAAAAACTTGTATGGCGAAAGTGTAGAAAAAAAATTTTCTCATTTGGCCTTTTCAAAAAACACGAGATATGAAATTTGCATACCAGCAAGCATTACAAAAGAAGTTTTGCTTGATACGGAAGTTATGCAATATGATGAAGAAAAATATTTTGCGTTTGTTCCAAATATCAGTGAATATATGATTGCAGAAGAGAGTAGAGAACTCGCATTTTTGCGTGGTGTCTTTGTTGGCTGTTTTTCTTGCAATATAAATATGCAAGAAGTTGATGAAAATTTAAGTTCGAACAACAATTTTAGTGCATCAAAAAATCATTATGGATATCATGCAGAATTTGTGTTTTCCAATGAGCATTTCGCAAGAGATTTTTGTGTTTTGCTTGCCGATTTTGACATCATAAGCAAAATGACGCCAAGAAAAAACACTTTTGTTGTGTATGTAAAAGGTCTTGATATGATAAGTGATTTGCTTGCACTTGTTGGTGCAACAAAGGGCTCACTAAAATTGCAAAACATTGGCGTAATTAGGTCAGTTCGCAACAATATAAATCGTCAAAATAATTGCATTAATGCAAATCTTACCAAAATGGTTGATGCCAGCGTAAAACAGATGAGAGCCATTGAAAAAATAGAAAACACTATTGGAATAGAAGCACTTGACGAGCCATTAAAAGAAGTTGTTTATTTGCGACTTGCAAATCCGGAAGAAAGTTTAGATTCTCTTATCAAACTGTCAACAAAGCCAATAAGCAAAAGTGGACTTTATCACAGATTGAAAAAGATTGAAAAAATTGCAGAAAAATTGTAATACTAATATTATATTTGATAGATAAAATTTAAGGGGGTATTTTTATGCTTGAATTGATTGATATAAATAAAGTTTATGATATGGGCGAAACAAAGGTTGAGGCATTAAGAAATGTCAACCTTAATTTTGCTGATAGTGAATTTGTCAGCATATTGGGCGCATCTGGTTGTGGAAAAACCACGCTTTTGAATATCATTGGTGGGCTTGATAAATACACAAGTGGCGATTTGATTATTGATGGCGTCAGCACCAAGAATTATAGAGATAGCGATTGGGATACATACAGAAATCACAAAATCGGTTTTGTTTTTCAAAGTTATAACCTTATTCAACATATAAATGTTTTGGAAAATGTTGAAATGGCACTTTCTCTCACAGGTATTTCAAAACAAGAAAGAAAGCAACGTGCAACAGAAGCACTTGCAAAAGTGGGACTAAGCGACCAACTTGCAAAAATGCCAAATCAACTTTCTGGTGGTCAAATGCAAAGGGTTGCCATTGCAAGAGCAATAGTAAACAATCCGTCAATCATTTTAGCAGATGAGCCAACGGGCGCATTAGATACCAAAACAAGCAAACAGATTATGGAAATTTTGAAAGAAATTTCAAAAGATAGACTTATCATAATGGTCACACACAATCCAAAAATTGCAAAGAAATATAGCACAAGAATAATCAAACTTGTGGACGGCGAAGTAACCGGCACCAATATGCCATATTTTATCACTACACAAGCAAATGAAACAAAAAATCAACTACTACTCAATGAAAGCGTTGATAATAAACCTAAAAAAGAAAAGAGAAAAGCAAAAAAGAAATCATCACTCAATTTTTGGACCGCAATGTACTTATCACTAAAAAATTTGCTTACAAAAAAGGGTAGGACATTTCTTACAAGCTTTGCTGGCTCGATAGGTATTATTGGTGTTGCACTTGTGCTTTCTATATCAAATGGTTTCACGTTATACATAAACAATATGCAAAGCGACACTTTGAGTGGCTATCCTGTTAGTGTTGCAACAGCGTCTGTTGATTTCGCTTCCCTTAATTTTAATGAAATCATGAATGTGTCAAACAAGGAGAGTGTAGAAAATGCAGTTGTTGTAACGGGCGACCAAAGCGAGTATATTCAATACGGGCATTATAATTGCATCAATCAAAACTTTTTGAATTATGTTAAAGATTTTGAAGCGGAAAATTACACAAACAATCCAAATTCAAATTTTTCATCAATAGAGTATAATTATTTTGCTCCAACAAAATTTTTAATAAAGCAAGCAGATGGCAGTATTGGCTATTTTATTGCAGAAAATGAAATTAGTATTATGTCTGGCTCAAAAAACAAGTTGTTTTATCCGGAATTTGCCAATCAAGACTTTGTCTATCAATCTTATGAAATTGTTTATACTTCACCTGACTATGATGCAAATGATATGTACGGACTTACTTTGGTATTGAATAAGGGCAACAAAATATCTTACACAATACTCAAAGCGTTGGGTGTAGAACTTGTTAGAAACACAGAAACAAACAAATACGAACCGGTTGATTTTGAAAATATTTGCAATAGCGTAAGCATTCAATTACTTTACAATGATGATTTTTATGTTTATGATAGCGAAAATGATAAATTTAATATAATTAATGGCAGTCAAGAGTCATTAAGTACACTTTTTGAGAGCAATACGTTGCAAAAGTTGAAAATAACAAAAATCATCGTCCCAAAAGAAGACAGCAACACATCACTACTCACAAATGGCGTTATGTACACTCATGCACTATATGAACAATATTTGCAAGATTGTCAAAATAGTCAAATTGCGCAAAAGCAAGCAGAAAGGAAGCTTTTGGAAGAAGGAACAGGAAATTATACTTTTTATGTCCCATTCAACTTAAAAATAACAGAAGTCAGCGGTGTACTCAATGGTTTTGAGTTGAATAGCACTCAAAATATTCAAACATTTATGAATGCGTTTTTCAAAAGTCAAATGACGATTGAAGAAGCATATCAAATGGGTATGCAACAAATTGGTGTCAGCACAATTCCACAATCCATAGTGTTCTATCCAAAAAACTTTGAAGCAAAAAAACAAGTCACGCAAATGATTGATGACTACAACAAAACAGTTCAAAAACCTTATGACATTGTGTATACAGATAGTTCAGAGTTTTTGACAAACACACTCGGCACAATGATAAACATAATCAGTATTGTTCTTGTTGCTTTTGCTGGAATATCGCTTGTTGTATCAAGTATTATGATAGGAATTATCACTTACGTCAGTGTTATTGAACGTACAAAAGAAATTGGAATTTTGAGAAGTCTTGGCGCAAGAAAACAAGATATTTCACGCATATTCAATGCAGAAACATTAATCATTGGGGCTTTGGCAGGACTTATTGGTGTTGGTGTCACATATCTTCTTTGTCCAATCATCAATTTGATTGTTGGTAGTCTGGCTGATGTAAAAGGTATTGCAAATTTCAGTCCAATACACGCTGGCATTTTAATATTGATAAGCATGGCTTTGACACTCATTAGTGGAAGCATACCAAGCAGAATTGCAAGCAAAAAAGACCCTGTTGAGTGTTTAAGAACTGAATAAATGCGGCTCAATAGTAATTTTGGTCAACCAGACTGCACTTCGTTTGCAAGTGTTGCCCAAAATTCTATTTCGCCTTTACGATAGTGGATGATCTGTGATAATATCTATATAGTTGGTGCATCAAGTAAGATTATGAACCAACTTTTTATTGTGTAAATAGTCAATTTTTATATGCGGCTCAATAGTAATTTTGGTCAACCAGACTGCACTTCGTTTGCAAGTGTTGCCCAAAATTCTATTTCGCCTTTATGATAGTGGATGGTCTGTGGTGGGAAAAGCCAAGCTGGAGTGCTGTAAATCTATAATAAATTTTTGTTTATGTAATAAAAAAGTGCGACCATAATTTTGATTGCACTTATTTATTTTAATTTAATTTCTTACCAAATACTCACAAATGGTTGTGCCGTCATAACGCACCAATACTTTTGAACTATTTGAAAATGATGCGCCGGTCAAGGCGTGTAGTGTGACGTTTTGGCTTTGATTATTTGCAAAATTTATTGATGTTTGTAATGAATCAAAGTAAACTGATGCACTGCTGTGTTCTGTGCCGTCAACAACACAAACAACATCAAAATTGCTTGCGTTCAAGTTTCTTTCTTCTCCAAGATTTTTTACTGTAAAAGAAAACTGCATTTCACTGCCAGAAACAAACGATAAATTCACTTCTGTCCCTGTTGCTTGTTGTGGTGTTATTCTCCAATTATTGACCAAAACAAATGGGTCAAAAAACAAACATCCTGATACCATTGCAAGGCAACACAATGCAACTGCAATAGTTGTAAATAATTTTAATTTTTTCATTTTTTTTGTATCTCCTTTTTGTTAATATTTATAAAATATTAAAATTGGCGGATGATGCAGGATTTGAACCTGCGATGCCTTTCAGCACACCTGTTTTCGAGACAGGCACATTCGACCACTCTGACAATCATCCACAAACAATTTTATCACTCGTTTTTTTGTTTTGCAACCAATTTGACATTTTGATTTATAACATTACATATTTTTATCAATTTCATTTTTTTATATGATTTTTATTGTAAATTCTTTTTATATTTGTTATAATAAAAAAGTTTTGTAAATCTTTTTAATAATAATTAAAAAGTAAAAAACAAGGGATAGTTATGGATTTATTTGAAAAATGTGATAATTATAAAAGAGCAGATATGATTAAGGAAAAAAATATTTATCCTTATTTTCATTATCTAGAAAGCGGACAAGATATAGTTGTAAATATGGAAGGACACAGAGTTATTATGATTGGTAGTAATAACTATTTGGGTCTTACCAGCAATGAAGAGATTAAAGAAGCGGTTATTAAAGCAGTTGAAAAATATGGTTCAGGTTGTTCAGGTTCAAGATTTTTGAACGGAACACTTGATATTCATTTGGAACTTGAAAAAGAACTTGCAGAATTTTTGCACAAGGAAGCTGTTGTATGCTTTCCAAGCGGTTTCCAAAGCAATTTGGGTATCATCAGTGCAATAGCCGGCAGAAATGATTACATAATTTGCGATAAAGAAAATCACGCAAGTATTTATGACGGTTGCAGATTGAGTTATGCAAAAATGTTGAGATACGAGCATGGCGATATGCAAGATCTTGAAGAAAAACTCAAGATGGTGCCAAGTGACAAGGGTATTTTGATTGTCACAGATGGCGTTTTTAGTATGAGTGGAGATATTGCAAAACTTCCAGAAATCGTTGCACTTAAAAAGAAATATGGTGCACGACTCATGGTTGATGATGCACACGGCTTTGGCGTTATTGGTGAACATGGTAGGGGTACAGGCGAACACTTTAATATGGAAGATGATGTTGATATCATCATGGGAACTTTCAGTAAATCTCTTGCATCACTTGGTGGCTATATGGCATCAACAAAAAGTGCTATTGAATACATAAAGCATAATTCTAGACCATTTATCTTTGCAGCAAGCAACCCACCAGCGTGTGTTGCAGCAGCACTCACAGCACTTCGTATTTTGAAACGTGAACCAGAAAGAGTTAAAAATCTTCAAAACATTGCAAGATTTATGAGAGAAGAACTCAAAAGAAATGGTGTGCCAATTCAAGAAGTTAAAAATGACATTATACCAATCATTCCAATCAAAACAGGTGGCGACGTAAGAACACTTTATGCTGCAAAAGTTTTGTTTGACAAAGGCGTTTATGTCAATCCATCAATCAGCCCAGCAGTTCCTGTTGGCGAAAGTATACTTAGAACAAGTTATACCGCAACTCACACAAAAGAACTTATGACAGAAGCTGCAAATATCATTGGTGATGTGTTTAGAAACGAACTCAAAAAGTTTGATGAAGAGCACCCAGATATGCCATAAAAAATTATGTCCAGATTATTCTGGACTTTTTTGTTAAATAAAATAAAAATTTATTTTTTTTGTGCTTAAATACTAAATTCTAACAATGATTTTGTTTGTCAAAAAAATATAAATATGTTATCATAATATTGACAAGCAATAGAATATTGTTTTGTCAAAGGAGATTTGTTTATGACAATAAATTATCATTGTGGAGAATTACTTAGTCCAGCACTCAAAAGTATGGCAGAAAAAAAACTTGCAAAACTTGAAAAATATGGTTTAGGTGAAGAAGCAGTTATTGATATTCACATGGCAAAAGAAGGAAAAAATTTTGCTATGAAACTTCAATTACAATCAAAAGAGCATAATTTGCTTGCAAAATCATCATCAAGTGATATGTACAAAAACATTGATGATTGTTTGGATAAATTGATTTCTCAATTAAAAAAGAAATAAAATAATAAATTTTATAAATAATTTTGGTTGTATTGCTTATTAGTTTTAATTACAAAAAAAATGGCAATATAACTTTTCTTTTTGGTCAAAACTCTTGACTAGATTGTAAATATAATATATAATAGAGCAGTTAAAACTAGTGAGGTGATAAAATGAAAGAAGGATTGCATCCAGACTATCATAAAGTTAGGGTTGTTTGTGCATGTGGCGAACAATTTGAAACAATGAGCACACACCAAGGGGACGAAATAAAAGTTGATATTTGCAAAAAATGTCACCCATTCTATACTGGAAAGAGAAAGATTGTTGATTCCAGCGGTCGTGTTGATAGATTCAAAAAGAAATATAATTTGGAATAATTCACATTCAAAAACTAGTAGCAATACTAGTTTTTTTGAGTGTATAAAATATTGAATTAATTTGTTGTTATGATAAGTTTGAAAAGTTATAAAAAAGAAATTGAAAAGGTTTTTCAAAAACAAAATATTGATGCAGAAGAAGTCAATATTCTTTTTTGTGAAGTTTTGGATTTGTCTCTTACTAAACTTGTTTTCAAAACAGAAATAACAGCCAAAGAAAAATTAAAAATTGATGTTGCAGTCAAAAAGAGACTGATGGGTATTCCTATCCAAAAAATTTTCAAAAGAGCATATTTTTATGGCTATACTTTTTTTGTAAATAACAATGTTTTATGTCCAAGACCAGAGACGGAGCTTTTGGTTGAAGAAGTCCTAAATTGTATAAAATCTGCAAAAAACAGCAAAAATAATGCAAAAAACACGCAAAAAACAGCAAAAAAACTTAAAATTTTGGATTTATGCACAGGAAGTGGTTGTATTGCAATAGCAACAAAAAAAAATTGTGATGAAGAAATTTTTGCAAGTGATATTAGTTCAAAAGCACTTTTGGTCGCAAGAAAAAATGCAAAAGATTTAGACGTAAAAATCAAATTTATTCAGTCAAATTTGTTTCAAAACATCAAAAGCAAGTTTGATATTATAGTTTCAAATCCACCTTACATAAAGTCAAGTGATATTCAAAATTTGGATGTGGAAGTCAAAAACTATGACCCAATTCTTGCTCTTGATGGTGGAGATGATGGACTTGATTTTTACAAAAAAATTGCAAGTCAGTCAAAAAACTATTTGAACAAAAATGGCTTTGTAATTTTGGAAATTGATCAAGGTCAAGCAAATGACGTACAAAATCTTTTTGGCAAAAATGGCTTTGACTGCACGATAAAAAAAGACTATAATAATATTGAAAGAATTGTTGTTTGCAAATTAAAATAATTATAGTTATTTATTTGCAATCAAATCAAAATAATTGGAGATTGACATGATTGAAAAATGCGATAAGATTAAAGAAAGAGTTAACGAGATAAGTGCATTGCTTTGTGATGCATCTGTTTTGCAAGATACAAAAAAAGCGAAACAACTTGGCAAAGAACTAAAAAATTTGGAGCCAATTGCATCGCTCTATGATGAATACTTAAAACTTGAACAAAATGTTTTGGATGCAGAAGAACTCTTGAAGGTTGAAACCGATGAGAGCATGAAACAATATTTTGAAGAAGAAATCTATTCCGGCAAAGACAAAAAAGAAAAGATGGAAGAACAACTCAAAATACTTATGCTTCCAAAAGATGAAAACGATGACAAAAATGTTATTTTGGAAATTCGTGGCGGTGCTGGTGGAGAAGAAGCATCACTTTTTGCAGCAGAAGTTTTGAGAATGTATGAACAATATGCAAACTTAAGACACTGGAAGTTTGAGATTGCAGATATCAATGAAACAGAACTTGGCGGAATAAAAGAATGTACTGCAATGATAAGTGGCAATGGCGCATATGCAAGACTTAAATATGAAAGTGGTGTGCATAGAGTTCAACGAGTGCCAGAAACTGAAACACAGGGCAGAGTTCACACATCAACAATCACAGTTGCAGTACTTCCTGAACAAGAAGATGTTGAAATTGAAATTTTGGAAAAAGATTTAAGAATAGACACATATAGAGCAAGTGGTGCAGGTGGCCAGCACATCAACAAAACAGACAGCGCTGTTAGAATTACTCACTTTCCAACTGGTATAGTTGTTGCTTGCCAAGATCAACGTAGTCAAATCAAAAATAAAGAAAAAGCAATGGCTATTTTGAAAAGTAAGTTGTATGACAAATATCAAAGTGAAGCCGATGAAAAGTATGCTGAAAGCAGACGTAATCAAGTTGGCACAGGCGACAGAAGTGAAAGAATAAGAACATATAACTTTCCACAAGGCAGAGTGACAGATCACAGAATTGGCTACACGATGTATAACATAGATGCCTTTATGAATGGTGATTTGGATGATCTTATCACAGCACTTGAAATGGCCGACCAAAAAGCAAAACTAGAAGCACAAGTTGCTTGATTATAATTTATTGATGCACGAAAATCGTGCATTTTTTATGCTTAAATCAAATAAAATTTTTTGTATTGTTTTTATAAATAAATTAAAAACATTACTGAAAAATTTTATTTTTTTTATTTATTATGATATAATAAATAAGATGGAAAATTTACTTAACGAAGTCCAAAATGAGATAGTAAAAACCACACAAGGACCAGTCATGGTTTTGGCTGGTGCTGGAAGTGGAAAGACTAGGGTTTTGACATACCGAATTGCATATATTTTGAAAAATGGTTTGGCTAGACCACATCAAGTTTTGTCAATCACATTCACAAACAAAGCAGCAAACGAAATCAAAAGTCGTCTTTTTTCTATGGGCTATCCATGTAAAGATGTTTGGGCTATGACTTTTCATAGCATGTGTTGCAGAATTTTGAGAACAGAAGCAAAATATCTTGACGGGTACACATCATCTTTTTCAATATTTGATGAGCAAGACAAAAAAAGTGTCATAAAAAAGATTGTAAAAGAATTAAATTTGAAAGATGATAGTTTGGTCAGTGAAGTTGATGACAAACTTTCAAAATACAAAATGAGCAATATTACACTTGAACAATATAAAAGTATCTCTTGTTTTATTGACCACGACAAACTTGTTTTTGACATAATGCAAAAATACGAAGAGAGATTAAAGCAAGAGAACGCAATGGATTTTGATGACCTAATAAACAAAACATTATGGCTACTCAAATCAAATGAATATGTTAGAGAAAAATATCAAGAGCAATTTAGATATATCTTGGTTGATGAGTTTCAAGATACCAACGAAACACAGTATGAACTTGTAAAAATTTTAGGTGCATATCATCAAAATGTCTTTGCAGTTGGAGACGAAGACCAAAGTATTTATAGTTGGCGTGGTGCAAGCATTGATAACATACAAAGATTTTTGAAAGATTTTCCAACAACAAAATTATTCAAGTTAGAGCAAAATTATCGTAGCACAAAGAATATTATTGAAAACGCTAACAAAATTATTAAGAATAATATAAACAGAATTGACAAAACACTATTTACAGAAAATGCTGTTGGCGATAGAATTGTTTACAACAAGAGTTTTACTGATAGAGATGAAGCTGATTTTGTTGTGAGAACAATTTTTGATTTGGTCAATAGAAAGGGTTATAAATATAAAGACATAGCAATTTTGATGCGTCTAAATGCACTCACAAGAAATTTTGAAGAAAAGTTTATTTCTTACAATATTCCATACAAAATTTTTGGCGGCTTAAAGTTCTATGAACGTGCAGAAATCAAAAATGTGATGGCATATTTCAAATTGCTAGTCAATCCTTTTGATGAAGAAAGTTTCTTGAGAATAATAAATTTTCCAAAGCGTGGCATTGGTGATGGCGCAATCCAAAAACTGAAAGATATATCATACGGTCAAAGTCTTTTTAATACCGTTATGAGTTTGAACGATAATGAAATCGGTACACTTGCGAAGTTTTTGCCTTTCAAAAATTTGATGGAAGATTTTAGGGAGCAAATCAACGAAATGGAAATGTTTGAGTTTGCAAAATATGTGATTGACAAAACAAATATTTTGGCTGAATATGCAGATGATACAGATGAAGATACCAACAGAAAACTCAATATTGGCGAATTGTTGCAAAATATAAAAAATTATCAAGATGAAAATCCAGGCAAAACTTTTGTTGACTTTTTGCAAACAGTTGCACTTGCAACAGACATTGATAGTTATGAAGAAGAAGATAATAGTGTTGTACTTGCAACTGTGCATAGCGTAAAAGGACTTGAATTCAAAGTTGTTTTTGTGATAGGTCTTGAAGAAAAATATTTCCCAATAATACGTTTAGACAGCACAGATCTTGAAATGGAAGAAGAAAGACGTCTCATGTATGTAGCAATCACAAGAGCAAAAGAAAAGTTATTTCTCACTTGCTCAAAATCTAGATATATGTATGGCAAACAAAACTATTCACAAGTCAGTAGATTTTTGAAAGAACTTGGTTTTGAGAAAGATTATCAAGAAAACGGATTCAAAAAATATGACTTTGAAAGTGATGATGACAGTGAGACAAATTATCAACAACAATATTATTACAGTCGCAAAAACACTTATCACTCATCACAAAATATAAACAAAATCAATAGCGGTCTCAATGGATATATAAACAAGACAACTTCTCAAAAACAAAATAATTTTGTTGTGGGAGATAGAGTGTTTCACACTAATTTTGGCGTGGGATATGTGGTGCTTGTTGATGAAAAAACAAAGATAATAAAAATCGACTTTGAAAAATTTGGAAACAAAGTTTTGAGCATAGACTTTGCACCTATAAAAAAATTATAACAAATATTTGGAGTAAAAATGGAAGATACTAAATTACAAAAAATGAA
>CADBPU010000020.1 GCA_902796635.1 uncultured Eubacteriales bacterium
ATATTAAATTTTTTTATAAATAAAATTTTCACTTATTATGAAAAATATTGACATTTTACGCAAAAAAATATATATAAATATTATGAAAAATAGCAAAATTAAAAGATTTTTTATTGTTTTGTTAATATTTTTGATATCATCAAACTTTTTTGGATGCTTTGACAATGCAAAAATTAACATTCTAAATGCCGACCTAGATGATGTCATACAAAAAATTGAATTACTTGAAAATATATCAAAAGATTATGACGAAAATGATTATATTAAAAGAACAATGATTTATATAAGATGTAAAAAATATGATTCTTTGCAATGGACTGTTTTGGGTGGAAAACTGAGAAATGATTTTGAAGGATATGTTGCTCAAAAACAAGGCGAGACCAACTTGCAAGAATTGCAATACATTTCTTATATCATTGACCCGATAACAGAAACTCAAATTGATTTTTTGCACATGTTTGCAACAATGAACTTAGTTTTTATTGACACTCAACTTGGCGACCTTGGTGGTTGGGGTGGCGATTTGTGTCAACTTGTGAAGGAAGTTTCAAATCAAACTTTGACAGACAAACAACTTGAAAATTTGATAAGACAAAAATTTAATCATGAAAGTTCTTTTAATTCACAAGATTTGCTTGCGGATATTGACGCTGTAAATATAATCAATCAATATGGCAAGCAATCTCAAAAAAGCATATCAAAAGCGATGAAAAACTATTACGAATACAATAGTCAAGAGATGCGTGTTGAAAATTTCAAAAATTACCTTTTTGGAGAAGCAACCAATACCAATTTTGACGAAAAGTGCACTATGCTTTTTGACAGACTAAAAAACAACAGTGGCATAAGAGAACTTTGCAATTCTTATGAAATAGACTTTGAAACTAATCAAAAAGAGTTTGAATTATGCATAAAAGTGTTTGCAAATTTTTTTGAATAAATCGTTTATTTTAGCAAAATTGTATAAACAAATTAGTTTTTGTTAATTATAAATTTATGAGATTAACCAAAAATAGCGAAATATGTACAAAAATGTAGTAAAATCGTTTGACAATGTCGCATTTTATGGTAAAATGTTTATATCAAATTATGGAGGGTTCATATGAACAAAACAGAATTTATCGCTGAAATGGCAAACAAAGCAGAATTGTCAAAAAAACAAGCAGAAGCAGCTTATGACGCAATGCTCGCAACAGTTGTTGAAGCATTGAAAGCTGGCGAAAAAGTTCAACTTGTAGGATTTGGAAGTTTTGAACTTAAAGAAAAACCAGCTAGAGAAGTTTTCAATCCACTTACAAAGAAAAAACAAACTCTTGCTGCATGCAAAGTTCCAGCATTCAAAATTGGTAAAGCTTTCAAAGCTCAATTCTAATTTGCAAAAAAACCAGGACAAGCTCCTGATTTTTTTATTTCTCTATAACCGGTTGTATGGTCTTTGGCAATGTGAAAGAATATGGATGTTTTTCAAGTTTAATCTCTTCTATTCTTGTATCATCGCCATTTTTTATTGTCAATCTAACCACATCACCAATATTATGATAATATAATTCAGATTTCAGTTCTCTTGCAAATTTAATTTCTTGTTCATCAATTTTTGTTATTATATCACCCTTTTTTAGTCCTGCTCTTTCAGCAGGGCTATTTTTTGCAACACTTTCAATATAAAAGCCATCGGCTAACTTTCCAATGTTTTTTAATTGATTATCATAGCCAAAAACACCTATATATGATGTTTCAAAACTACCTGTTTGAGAAACCTTTTCAATCACTGGTTTGAAAGTATCAACAGGAATTGCAAAGCCCATACCTTCTGCATCTGTTACTTTTACTGTATTTATACCGATAACTTCTCCATTCATATTGATAAGTGGCCCACCA
This sequence comes from uncultured Eubacteriales bacterium, assembly GCA_902796635.1. Taxonomy (GTDB): domain Bacteria; phylum Bacillota; class Clostridia; order Christensenellales; family UBA1242; genus UBA9845. The sequence continues at coordinate 1,879 of CADBPU010000020.1, forward strand.
CTATTGCCTGGATTGATGCTTGCATCATGTTGAATAAGATTGTATAATGCAGTTTCGCCATAATCGTTATCAACAGAAATTGTCCTATTTGTTGCACTAATAATCCCTTTTGTTGCACTATGTTTGAAAGCAAGGTCTAGTGGTGTGCCTATTGCGACAACTTCATCACCACTTTGATAACTACCATTTGCGGCAACAGGTAAATATGGAATATTTACACTAGACTTTAACATAGCAAGGTCGCTTGAAGTATCTCTCCACACAATGCTTGCATTTGCAGTCTTGCCATCACTCAAATAAAGATTTATTACATTGCCATCTTCTACCACATGATTATTTGTCAAAATATATGCGCCATTTTTTATACAAACACCTGTGCCAATACTTTGATATCTACCATTTATTGCAGCAATACCTACAACTGCTGGTTTGCAAGTTGCGACCAAATCTTTATAACTTTTGATGTTGTTTGTGTCAATTTGCTCACTATTGAAATTTGGATAATTAAGAGAACTATTACTTGTACTTTTGTTATTCCCCAAACTTGACCCAAAATCATAACAGCCACTTAAAATGATAATAGTTAAAAACATAACAAAAATGCTAATAAATATTTTTTTCATAAATTCCTCACTTTATATAAATAATGTTCCTTTTCTTTTTCTTTTTATTCATTTAAATGAAAAAAAAGTTGAGTTTCTTCATTTTTTCTATATAATAACTGTTTGAGGAGTTTTTATGGAAACGTTAGAATCTTGTATAATCTCTGCTAAA
>CADBPU010000021.1 GCA_902796635.1 uncultured Eubacteriales bacterium
AATTGGTGTCAATTTTGCTGACTACTTTTTATGTACATATCATTGTATAATGATATCAATTTTTCCTTTGTTATTGTTTCATCAATGTCTGTATAAATATTCAATGTTGTTGTTATATCTCGAAGTAATATCTATATTTTTGACAAAAAAAATGCTTATTTAAGCATTTCTTAATAAAAGTCATCAAGTCCACACAAATAATCTGTTGTTACGTCAAAAAATTTGGCAATTGCAACAATACGTGATAATGTAGGTTCATTATATCCTAATTCCCATGAACAAACTATTGTTTTGCCAACATCTATTTCTTTTGCCAATTTCTTTTGTGTCAAACCTTTTTCAAGTCTTAATTCTTTTAATCTTTTTCTAAATTTTTCTTTATATTCCATATATATATATATTATTCCAGAATACTGGGTAAAATTCTTGACTACCCAGTATAGTGGGTGTAAAATATATATACGAGGTATCTATGAACGAACGTTTTAATTTTATTCACAATGGTTTTGTTTTGGAAGCAGAACAAAGTTATATGACTTTTAAGCCAACAACATATATAATTCCATATTATGCTGTAAAAGAAGTGGTGGAGCAAAAATATTATGTTGAAATTTTATTAAAAGAAAAACTCCAATCAACTGATAGTTTTGATAAAAGAATTTATAGAATAAATAAAGAAAACAAAATTGATGTATATTTTGATGATGATATAGAAAAGCAAATTTTTCTTAAAAATATAAAAGAAATATTAAATGATTAATATTTATATACTCATAAATCTTTTTGTGCATTTATTGACAACTTTCAACAAAGGTTGTCATTTTTTTTGCGCTTTGCTGTGATATAGTCAAAAAGTAGGAGAAAACCATGGAAATAAGAAGCAGAATTTATAGCAATATCATGTATGTGACCATGAGTGGAGAACTTGATGAACATAATGCAATATACAGCAAAACAACACTTGACGAATTATTTTTGCAGAGTGGTTTTTCGCAAGTGATTATTGACCTTTCGGAACTAGAATTTATGGATAGCACGGGTGTTGGTATTCTCATTGGTAGATACAAAAAGTTGAAAGAAAGACATATTCCAATATACATTTGCAATCCATCAAAACATGCAGAAAAGATTTTCAAAATGACAGGGCTATACAACATAATGCCAAAAATAAATTAGTTGGGAGTAATAAAAATATGAAATATAAAAATGAAATGACAATGATAGTTAAATCATTGAGTGAAAATGAAAGTTTTGTAAGAAGCAGTGTTGCAGCATTTTGCTTGCCACTCAATCCAACAATAGATGAAATAACAGAAATCAAAACTGCTGTGAGTGAAGCCGTGACAAATTGTGTTGTTCACGCTTATCCAAACACTGTTGGAGATATTGTTATAAAAGTAAAAATCACAGAAAAAGATGTAAAAATATCAGTTAGTGATAGGGGAGTTGGCATTGATAATTTGGAAAAAGCCATTGAGCCATTTTTCACAACAAAGCCAGAAGAAGACAGAAGTGGCATGGGCTTTACTGTTATTGAAAGTTTTATGGATAGTTTCAAACTTGAAAGAAACAAGGGTGCAGGCGTGACAGTTCACATGACAAAGCATATTGGAGAAAAAAATATTCAAATGGTCGGTGAAGAAAATGCTTGGGCAAGATGAAACAGTAAAACTTGTTCATCTAGCGCAAAAAGGTGATGAAAATGCCAAAAATATGCTGGTAACAGAAAACTCGCCACTCATCAAAAGTGTAATTAAAATCTATCGCAACAAAGGTGTTGACTATGAAGATTTATATCAACTTGGAAGTTTGGGGTTTGTTAAAGCAATAAACAATTTTGATGAAAAATTTGGCGTAAAATTTTCAACCTACGCTGTTCCTATGATTGCGGGAGAAGTGAAAAGATTTTTGCGTGATGATGGTTCAATAAAAGTTAGTAGGGCAATCAAAACACTTAATATTCAAATTGACAGATATATTCACACTTTCAGGCAAGAACATAATGTTGAGCCAACAATATCTCAACTAGCAAAGCATTTTGCTGTTGATGAAGAAGAAATTGTGTATGCGATGGATAGCCGAAAAGCGCTTTTGTCTCTTGATGACAAACAAGATGAAACAAATCCACATTCAAGAACAATTATGGAAAGCATTGAAGATGTTGACCACACAGAAAACATGATTGACAATATTGTTTTGAAAGATTTGATTAAAGAATTGCCAGACAAAGACAAACAACTGCTTGCCCTTAGATATTTTGAAGACAAAACACAAAGTGAAATTGCCAATATACTCAATGTCAGCCAAGTGCAAGTGAGTAGACTAGAAAACAAAATACTATCAAAACTCAAAAACAAATTTAAGCAGTAAAAAACAACTATTGATTTAGTTGTTTTTTAATTCTTCAATAATAGGTTTTACATCGCCATATTTTTTGATTTTTTCTTCATGTTCTCTTTTGATTTCTTCTGGTGTTTTTTTGATTTTTAAGTCATTTTCCAATTTATTTGTTATATTATTTTCAATAATATTATTTTCTGTATTTTGAGTATTTTGGTAATTTTTTATATCATTTTGGTCGTTTTTTACAGCATTTTCTTTATTTTCAACAGGATTTTGATTGCTTTTTAATTCTTTTTGTGATTTTGTTATTGAATTTTGATTTTGATTTTTTACTTCATTTTGATTTATATTTTCAACTTTATTTTGACTTTTTTGAGTATTGTTTTTTTGAATATTTTTATCTAAAAATTCAACTTTTGTCTTGTCGTTTTTTGATGTGTTTGTTGTGCTTATATTTGGCTCAAAATTAGTGTTGGTTTCAACTACATTTTCATTTTTCTTATTATTGTTTTCATCATTGTTTTGATTGTCAGTTTCTTCTTCAATTATATATGTTTCGGTGTTTTGAGTGTTGTTGTTCAATCCATTTTGGTTAGTGTTTGGCACATAGTTTGGTCTATATGTGTCTGTATTTTTTGTAATATATCTGTATGTGTCAATATTTCTTGGTGGATACGCCGGATTGTTGCCATAGGGCATAACAGGTCCGTAATATCCATTTGGATAGCCATAACCATAGCCATTGTTAACATAATTTGGATTGTTATTTAATATGGGTTGTGGAATAGTATTTTGAGTTTGTTGTGACAAATTTCTATTGTAAACATCTTGATTGTTGTTTACATTTTCCTTAACAACTCTTGTTATCTTTTTTGGTTTATTTGTTTGATTTTTTGTTGTATTGTTTGATTTTGTTTGGTTTGCAACAACCCCATAGTTATCTTGACTTTCATTATTATTTAATGTCGTATTATCAAAATATTCTGTGTTTTCTCTTTCTCTGTTTTCATTTTCAAGCATTTCCTGATTGTGAATTATGTCTTCTTCATCACTTTTATTTTTTTCTGCTTCTTTTATATTTACATTAGTTTTGTTGATTATATCAAATATGCAATTTATATTTTCATTACATTGTTTCATGTAATCAAGTCGTGTATCTAGTGCTCTAAAAAGTTTTTGATAAGCAGATTTCAAATCAGTAAGATTACTGCCAAAATTTTCTTTCAAAACTTCAATTTCTTTTGCCTTTGTTGTGATATTTCCTTTTGTCGACTTTAATCTGGCAATATAATTAGACAATGTTTGTAAACATTGGTTGCAATCTTTAATTTCACTTTCTGTGAGTGTTATTGTACCATCACGAAGTTTAGAGCAGTATGTCTTGCAGTCTTTAAGATTTTGCATAAGTTTTGCTTCTTCGCTTTTATATTCTGCACTACAACTGATACAATCGGCACAACAATCATAAACACTTTCGATATTTTCTAAATATATATCAAGTTGATTTCTAGTAAAGTTTTCACTTGTTTCGTTTACATATTTTGGAGTATATTTTCTTATTTGTTTTGTTGAGTATGTGCCTGTATTTTCAACATTATAACAATTTCCATTTTCGCAATAGGTTTTGTTGCATTCTCCGTTTTCACAATTTTGAACTGTGCTTTCTGCATCAATTTGCTTTGGATTTTTCAACAATCTCTTTTGTGGACGCTTTTGCAAATCAATCTTTTCACTTTCTTGACTTACATATTTTGCATTTGGCTCATTTTTTGGAGATATGTTCATATTTCCAATTTCATATGCCTTTGTCTTTTGCAAAAAACTAGTCTTTTTGCTGGTGTTTTGCGTATTATAAGTGGTATTTTCAATTTGAGTTTCGCCAAGTGGTGAAATATCATCAATAACAATGTCTTCATAATCAATTTCTTCCAATATGGTTATTACAGTTGACAATTTTGACACATTTTTTTCCAAATTGTTTGCTACTGCTGCCTCTGTGTTTTGATTCCCACAGCCAACCAAACTTATTGAAAGTATCAATGTCAAAATCAATACTAAATATCTTCTAAATTTCATAATTCCTCCAATATCAATTATAGTTTGCACCAATTTTGTCAAAATATTTGCTATATAAAAAATAGTTTTGTATTATTTGGAATTTTATGGCAAACATAAATTTATGAATAAAGAAGAACGTAATAAGAGATATTTGGCTTATGTCTCTGCAAAATCTCCAAAAACAGAAGTTTGGCCTTCACTTTTTTTTGCATTTATCATTGGTGGGCTTATTTGTTGCTTTGGGCAAGCTGTAAGCGACACGCTTGCAAATTGGTTTCCGTATATGACAGAAACTGAACTTGGTGCTTGGACTTTGGTTGTTATTATATTTATCACTTGCATTTTGACAGGTGTTGGGCTTTTTGATGATATTGCAAGATTTGCAGGCGCTGGAACTATTGTACCAATCACGGGTTTTGCAAACAGTATATGTTCAAGCGCTATGGAATTTAGGCGAGAAGGCATTATTTTTGGTATGTGTGCAAAGATGTTCACAGTGGCTGGTCCTGTCATAGTATTTGGCATAATTTCAAGCATCATTATTGGAGTTGTATATTTATTTTTATAAAAATTTGGGAGTTATATGAAAAAAAATAACGGATTAGGGCAAAGCACAATAGTTTTCAAAAACAAACCAAGAATTGAAAGTTATTATTCTATGGTAGGCAAAAAAGAAGGTCAAGGAACTTTCAAAAAGTATTTTGATTGCATATTAAATGACGATTTGTGTGGTCAAAAATCATTTGAAGTTGCAGAAAGAGAGATTCTAGAAAGAACAATCTTGGGTGCATTAGACAAAAATAATGTGGATTTAAGCGACATAGACTTTATGATTGGCGGAGATTTATTAAATCAAATAATTTCATCAAGTTTTAGTGCAAGACACTTTGAAACGCCATTTATCGGCTTATATGGTGCTTGTAGCACAATGTGTGAAAGCATTGCCATTGGTGCAGCACTTGTTGATGGTGGCTATGCCAAAAAAACTATTTGTGCAACTGTTAGTCATTTTGCCGCAGCAGAAAGACAATACAGAACACCACTAGAACTTGGAAATCAAAGACCACCTGTCAGCCAGTGGACTGTGACAGGTTCTGGTTGCACAATATTGAGTAATACAAATCGCGGTCATTATGTTTCTATGGCAACATTTGGCAAAGTAACAGATTATGGAGTTACTGACGCAAACAATATGGGTGCTGCAATGGCACCTGCCGCAAGCGAAACACTTGCAGAGCATTTCAAAGATACAGGTACATGCCCAGATGATTATGATTTGATTGTAACTGGTGATTTAGGCAAACTTGGCTCTGAAATTTTGCGAGATTTGATGGAGCACAGGGGATATAAATTAGGCACAAACTATTGCGACTGTGGACAAATGATTTTTTCAAGAAACCAAAGGACTTTTCAAGGTGGAAGTGGGGCAGGTTGCAGTGCAAGTGTTCTAAATTCTTACATTTTGAAACAAATGGATGCAGGAGTATATAAAAAAGTACTTTTTATGGCAACAGGTGCATTACTTAGCACAGTTTCAACACAACAAGGTGAAACAATACCATGTATTGCTCATGCAATAGTTATAGAAAGGGGTGAAGAAAATGCTGATGACATATCTTAAAGTATTTTTGACTGGTGGAATTATATGCTTGATAGGTCAAATTTTGATTATAAAGACAAAACTCACAAGTGCAAGGATTCTTGTGCTGTTTATGTGTCTTGGTGTCTTTTTGGAAGGAATTGGAGTTTATCAATATGTTGTTGATTTTGGAAAAGCCGGTGCAACAGTCCCTATTATTGGTTTTGGCAGAACTCTTGCAAAGGGTGTGATTAAAGAAGTTTCAACAAAAGGTATTTTAGGAATATTCACAGGTGGATTGACTGCAACAGCGGCTGGAATTGCAGCATCTGTCATATTTTCCTTCTTTGTGGCACTTATATTCAAACCCAAAACAAAACATAGTTAAAAAATGAATAGCAAATGCTATCCATTTTATATTTATATATTTTTACAATTATTTCTTTTCACAAATTTCTTCTTCAATTTTGCGTTGTCTTTCTTCTGCAATTGCTTTTTTGATTGCTGCGGACTTCATTGAATTATAAAATCTTCCAAATTTTTGAGTCATGTATTTTTGATAACCTTTTGTTAAAGCTCTGCCAAATTTGATTTGTTCTTCTTCTGGCTTTAAGGACAAAAACTCGCTGATATAAAAATCATTAATTTCAAGTATCATCATTGAACCATCATAATAACTCATGCTATCGCTAAATAATGCTGACATCATAGCTAAACCTGGAAACAATACTTTTGCAATTTCACTTTTTAATTTTTGTGGAATCATGAAATTTGACATATCTTTGTTGTTCTCATTAAGCAAATCTTCATTAAGTCGGCATCTTACCAAAATATGATGCAATCCTGTATCTTTCTCTTTAAGTCTTCTTATAGCTTTAATCTTTTTGCCATCTCTATTATATGTATCACTTAAAATTTCTATAGCCATAGAGTTTAAGATTTTTTCAACGTCTCGATTAGTAAGCCATTTTACAAAACTAAAATTGTTTTTCATAAATTTCACCTAACATATTAAATATAACATTTTATAAAGCAATTGTCAATACCCAAATTCTTAGCAATATATCAAAATAATTGATTTTTCAAAGATAGATGTGCTAATATTTTAATATGGAAAAAATAACATTATACACAGATGGTGCTTGTTCAGGAAACCCAGGCAAAGGTGGTTGGGGTGTATATCTCATATATGACGGTCATAATTATGATAAAAAATTTAGTGGTTATGACCCAGAAACAACAAACAACAGAATGGAACTCACTGCCGTAATCGAAGGACTGAAAAAATTGAAATTTGCTTGTGAAGTCGAAGTCTATACTGACAGCGCTTATGTCTGCAATGCATTTGAAGAGAATTGGATAGAAACATGGAAAGTAAATGGTTTCAAAAATGCAAGCAAAAAACAAATCTCAAATTTAGATTTATGGCAAGAACTTTTGAAATATTGTGAAATGCACAAAGTTCATTTCAATAAAGTTAAAGGCCATGCAGACAATGAATTCAATAACCTTTGTGATAAACTTGCAACTGATGAAATAAAAAAACATTCACAAGATTAAAAATTTTATTATAAATAAAAATAAAAAATCACAACTTTTCGTTGTGATTTTTGTTTGGTTTATGAACGCAAGAATAACACAAAATAATAAGTGTTTTCTTATTTTATATCTCTCTTTTTGAATATTACATGAGTGATAACCAAAATTATTGTAAATGTTAAAGAGTATAGTATAAAACTGCTCCAAAATGTTGAACCAGAGAAGACACTTGGTGTCAAAATCATCTGGAATATTGTACCAGTGTTTTGCAAGAATGATGAACCAAAATACTTAAAGAAGTTCACATTTACAAATGGAATTAATCCAAGAAGTGGAACATTAACTGCAACAACATTAATAATTAATGAAACAAAGAAGAGTAGTATTGAAATTGCAACAGCAGCAATATTAGATTTGAATACTGTTGAAATAAATACTGAAAGTATTGCATAGAACATTACTTCCACAAACATAGTAAGCATTGCAATAAAGTATAGAACTAATGGATTGAGTACAAATGCTGAACTAGCATTGAATACTACTAAAATATTTGTAAAATTCAATCCATAAGTGACAAGTCCAACTACCATTGATGCCAAACTTGAAACAAAGATTAAGATTGCACCAATTGCAAGAGTAGCAAGAATTTTTGCTCTTAATAATTTACTTCTACCAAATGGTCTAATTGCAAGTAATTTAAGTGTTCCCGCACTTTGTTCTCCTGCAATAGTTCCTGCTGCCAAAACAACTACATAAATTGTAATAAAGAATGTACACAATCTCAACGCAAAGTAAGAGTAGTCAAATCCATTGATTTCAAGATTTGATGGCTGTGTAACACTGAATGGTTCAGCAAAATTGTATTCATAAAGCCCATTATCAAGTAAAAATCTATATTTTGTATATGTTTCTTTCAATTCATAGAAATTTGCACCATCATAATTTTTGTATACTGAAATATTCATAGCAGTATATTTTGATAGAGCAGAAACCTTTATTCCATTTGAAACAACAATATAAAGATAATTTGAAATAGAGTAATATTCATTAAAATATTCTACAATTTGCGCTTTATCTTGTGGCTTGCTTTCACTTTCTAACTTTTTTGACTCATTAAATTCATAAATTGTATCAAACAAAGCGTCTAACTTATTTTTTGCAATAACAATAGGGCTTTCTTCATTTTCAACTTCAACTTCATCAACAATTTTTGTTGTCTTGAATTCATTTATCACACTTTCTGCTGGAATAAAAGGTAAAAGTTGATTTAGGTCATTAAATACCAAAGCAAATGCCTTATAGGTTGTCAATTCATTAATAATAAATCCATCAGGGTCAGTTTTTCCACTAGCATTATCAAAAATTGATTGAATTTTGAAAAAATGTTCTTTTATTATGACATCATCCAATGATTTTGTGACAAGAAAAGATGTTTGGTCTTTTGATGAAAGTTCTTCGTATTTTGCTTTGAAATTTTGTATTGCAGTCAAAAGTTGTTGTCTCTTTGTTGCCAAATCATTTTTCAAACTTGCTTTTTGAGCAGCATTTGTTGCAGATTCCCAATTTGAATACAAACCAACATAATCCGAATTTCCTGTTGTATTAAAGAGTGCTTCTACGGCTCTCCAATCGTTTATTAATGTTTCAACAGCATTTTCTCCATTTGCATATTGATTTACGTAATTAATAGCCAAATTTACTCTTTCATCGCTTCTCTTTTTGCCAATTGATTCTTCTGTATTAATAAATCTTTCATAGTATTCATTTACTGTTTCATAAGAGCCATAACTTTTTGCGTAATCTGTTCTTGTATCTGGCTTATAAACAAAAGTAGAAACAGCAAGCATGGCAATAATAAGACCAGTGACAACGAATATGCTAGGTTTTAAGAAAATCTTTTTTAATTCTGCTTTGAATAACTTAAACATTTTTGTCCTCCTATCTTATTTGACCTTTGTTGTGTTGTTGTTCCAACATTTCAGTAAATACTTCTTCAAGGGTTTTGGTTATAGTATTAATTCCATAAATTGAAATACCTTCTTTCATAAGCATTGTTGTTACTTCTGGAATTTTGCTATCTTCCATATTAAACATTATTGTTTTTCCAGCAAGACTGACAGGTATTTTATATTTTAATATAACCAATTTTCCAGCATAATTTGGATAATCAACTTTGATGCAAACTTTTTGTCCTTCTTGAAGTCCACGTTTGATTTGCTCCAAAGTCTTGATTTGCAAAATTTTTCCACCATCAATAATTGCAACAGTATCACATAGTTGTTCCATTTCCGAAAGAATATGGCTTGATACCAAAATTGATATATGTTTTTTTCTTGATAGACCAATAAGGAATTTACGCATATCTCTAATTCCATTTGGATCAAGTCCATTTGTTGGCTCGTCCAAAATAAGAATTTTTGGGTCGTGGAGTAGTGCTTGAGCAATTCCAACTCTTTGTTTCATACCCAAAGAATAATTTCTAACTCTGTCATTTATTCTTTTTTCCATGCCAACAAGTTTTACGACAGAATCAATTTTTTCTTGTGTTATATTTGGATATAAACTTGCAAAGAATTTCAAATTTTCCATACCTGTCATATAAGAGTACAAGTCTGGATTTTCAATAATTCCACCAAGTCTTGAAATGGCTTTTTCAAAATGTTTTTTTAATGAAATGCCATCTATATAAATTTCACCATTTGTTGGTGTGGCAAGACCTGTAATCATCTTAATAATTGTAGTTTTTCCTGCACCATTTGGTCCAATCAAGCCAAAAATTTCTCCTTCGATAATTTCAAAGGAAACATTGTCAACTGCGGCTCTTTCGCCATATTTTTTTGTCAATTTATTGACTTCCAAAACAAATTTAGCCAAAATTTACCTCCACACTTTATAAAAGTTTATCATAATAACTTTTATTTGTAAAACAAAAAATTGTATTAATTATACTTGTTATAATTAAATTGAAAATTGTTCCAAATTCAATAATATGCTTAATTTTGATGAAAAATCAAATATAAATCAAATTTTAGTTGTAAAAACTTGCAGATTTACTCAAAAATTTCTTTAATGGATAATTTATTAAAATTATGAGTGCATAGAATATTGGCAATAACAAACTACCAAAATAAGCAACAATATTATCAAAACTCATACCCATAAATAGGTTGATTGCCAAACTCAAAATTACTAGTACAATGGCAACAAAAGTGCTATACATACTTTCGTGTCTTGGTAATTTTTGAATTTTTTTATTTTTGTTTGAAGCATATTTTAAGAAATTAAAAATTAATGTTCCAAATGCAATCAAATAACTTAAAATGTACATAAACATTTGAAAGCCACTAATTTCTACTTTTGTTGCTACTACAACAAGTAAAACTGTTGTTATTAGGCAAATAAGTAAACTCAAAATGAAACTTTGCACCAAATTCAATTTGTTGATAGATAAGAATTTTGATACAGTATTTTGAACATTATTCTTTCTAAAATATCTAACTTCATAATCAGGAACTTCAAATTTATTGTTAGCATTTGCATATTTTTTATCAAAAGACATCTTGTCCGTTTTTTGTGAATAATTTACGCTTTTTGTTTCAGTATTTTTTACATTTTCATCAATATTTTGATATGTATCATATTTTTCAAAAGGGTTGTTTGAATAAGATTCAAAAGCATTAGTTTCTTTGAAAGGAGTCTGGTCATATTTTTCAAAATCGGCACTAGATGCTTTTTTTTGACTATTTGTATCAAACATCAAAGTTCTATTGATATCTTTTATTGACTCTTCATTCCTTGGCAATTCTTTGATTTGTTGAACTTCTGCATGTTGATTTTTGTTTTCATAGTATTCTTTACTTTCAAAATCATTATTTTCAACTTTTTCAAAATCATTTTGATTTTCTTTATCAGCTTGTTGAGATGCATTATAAACTAATTCATCATCAAGTACTGCATCACTGTTTCCAGATGAAATCAAATCTCCAAAAATATCTTTATAGTCAACAGCAGCTTGCTTTGTTTCTTCAACTTTTTCTTCACTTTCAAAAGGTCTATTTTCGTTTTCATATTCAATTACATTTTCCAAAATTGTATCTTGATTTTCTGCTTTCTCTGTTGCGCTATGATTTTCAACAAACTCATTTTCAATCACTTCGCTTTTTGGTTCGACATTTTGTTCAGCTTCACTTAATTCAAAATTTGTTTCAAACAAAGAGTTTTCATCTTGTGGATTAGAGTAGTTATCAACTTGATTTTCAGCAAAAAATGAAGTAGTTTCTTCTTCTGTCAATGAATTGTCTATATATGAATTGAAATTAAAGTTTGACTTTTTGTATTCCTCTATAACATCTTGTGAATTTTTTTCAAGTAAAACTTCGTTTTCAGTTTGCTCATCATGAGATAAAATTTCGTCATCATGCTCAACATTTTCATAATTTTCAACTTTTGTTGTTTTCAAATTGTCTTCAATGTCTTGCCAATTATTTTGATCATTAACATCTTCAACTTGCTCAACTTTTTGTTCATCTTTATTTTCTACAAGCTCAATATTCTCATTTTCTTCACTTTTTTGAATTTCATTATCTTGCGTTAATATTTCATCTATGTTATTTTCTGTTTTAGGTTGCTCAACAAAACTAAACAAATCAATTTGTTCGTTATTTTCTTGTTCTGGTTGTTCTAAATCGCCATTTTTATGCTCTTCTTCAATAGGTTCTGTTTCTTCAACATCATCTTCACCATTATAAGAACTAATTTCGCTTTCTTCGTCTTTTTCCTTTTCTTCTTCAACTTCTTCATTTTCAGTATCTGCCACTGTGCCAAACATAGAAAATAAATCATTAGCAGAGGAGTCAAAATAGTCTATTTCATCATCTTTTTCTGTTTCTTCTTGTTCTTCAAATGATTGAGAAGTTTGTTCTTTCTCAACAGGTTTTTCTTCATATTTTGCTTCTTCTTCAACTTTGCTACTGTTTTCATATTCTTTTGCAAGATTTTCAGTACTACTGATTACTTCACTTGCACTTTGTCTAATATTTTCATCAAAAAGAGATGTTGACTTGATTTGGTCAATATCGCTTTCAACTGATTGTATAGTTTTTTCTAATTCACTTTTTTCAAACAAGCCACCAACAATTTCGTCTCTTGCGTCTTGCCAATTAAAGTTAGAATTTTCAATTCTATTTCTTCCTTTTTCAGTTAGAGTATAGTAGTGTCTTCTTCCACCAAGCAAACTATCACGCCAATAGCTTTCAACTTCGTTTTGTGCTTCAAGTCTTTTAAGTCCACTATAAAGGCTTGGTTGCTTTAAGATATAAGCACCATTGGTCTTTTCTTCAACTTCTTTGCATATCTCATAGCCATATTTATCACCAGTTTGCAAAGCTTTCAAAATAATGTTATAAACTGAACCACGTCCTGAACCAATACTTTTTTTCATTTGTATCAAATCTCCATTTTTATTTTATATTATATAAAATATTTTGTCAATAAAATACTATGCAAAGTATTATGCAAATATAAAAATTTTCCAATATATGTAAATAAATGGACTATTTTATTTTTTTTTGATATAATATTAATTATGATACAGCCAAAAGAGATAATACGAACAAAAAGAAAAAGTTTAGCACTGACAATAAATGAAAATGGCGAACTAATTGTACATGCACCAAAAAATATGCCATTGTATGAAATTGTCAATTTCATAGAAAAAAAAGAAGATTGGATAACAAAAAAGTCAGAGCAAATAAGTAAATTATTAAATAGAAATAAAGATATAATAGAGTATAACGAAATCTTTTTTTTAGGAAAGAGATATAGAGTAGTTGAAACAAAAGGTGTTGAAAATGCTTACATAACCAAGCATTCAATATTAATTGAACCTTGCAAAACAAAGGCAAAAAAACAAAAAATATTGAAAGATTGGTATATGCAAAATGTAGAAGCAGTACTTATGCCAAGAATAATCAAACTTTTGGAATTTATGAAACAAAAGTATAAAAGCATAAAGATAATCAACAGCAAAGCAAAATGGGGCATGTGTGATAGCAAAAAAAATCTATATTTTAATTGGAAACTACTAATGTTAAGTCCTGATATAGTAGATTATGTTATAGTTCATGAAGCATCACATCTCATAGAATTAAACCACTCAAACAAATTTTGGGAAATTGTTGGAGCAGTTTTACCAAAATACAAAAAGAGCAAAGATGTAATCAATAAATGTGGCTTTTTGATTAAATTATATTAATTACAAAACAAAAGCATAGGGATTTTACCCTATGTTTTTTTTTGTTAAAAAATTCAATA
>CADBPU010000022.1 GCA_902796635.1 uncultured Eubacteriales bacterium
ATATAAAAATGTAAGAATGATGAAGAGAAAAAAAGCAACCACTTAAAAGCAGAAACACTCTGCTTTTTTGTTTGTTTAGAAATCTAATAAATGACAAAAATTATTATATGTTAACATTACTTTTGCGCGGAGTCATAATATATGCCATTGTATTTTTTGTGTTTAGGTTAATGGGAAAGCGTCAACTGGGTCAACTGCAACCTTTTGAATTTGTCATAACACTTATTATTGCCGACCTTGCGACAATACCTATGAGCGAAATTAATGTGCCACTTCTCCATGGCATTGTCCCACTCATCACAATCACACTCATTCACTTTTTGATTGGTTTTTTGTCAAGAAAAAGCATAAAATTAAGACAAATGTTTAATGGCAAGCCAATTATAGTAGTAAGTCCTAATGGTGTTGAATATGATGCTTTGAAAAAACTAAATATGGATTTTAATGACCTGTGTGAAGCACTACGAGAAATGAATATTTTTAGTTTTGACGAAGTGCAATACGCTATTATTGAAACAAATGGACAACTCACCGTTTTGCCAAATGCGGAAAATGCGCCACTAACAGCCACAGACTTCAAAATAAAAAAAGAAGAAAGTACTTTGCCAATAATAATTATTTGTGATGGCAAAAAAATAAAAGAAAATATGAAAATTGCACAAATAGACGACAACTTTTTATATCAACAAATAAAAAAAGCAGGTGCTTTCAAATTCAAAGATGTTTTGATTGCAACAATAGATAATGCGGGCAAAATGTATATTCAAGCAAAAAACAAAAAATTCGTCACGTTTTCAGTAAACAAATTCAAAGGTGGTGAAAACTGGTGAAAAAAATATTTTGGGTTATTTTAATAACAGTATTAATGTTTACTGTTTTGATTTGGGAACAAATATTTGTTGACAATACACTTGATGTATTAGCGCAAAAAATTGAAAATATCGAGACAGAAATTTCTGTTGTTGAAAATATTAATACAGAAAAAATTATTGGTTTAAGCGTGGATTTGGACGAATTTTGGACAAAAAAAGAAAGAATTTTGTGTCTTTTTATTAATCATAATGATTTAAGCAAAGTTGGAGAGCAAATAAAACGAATGAGAAATTACATTGAACAAGACGATAAGGAAGAGTGTGAAACAGAACTTGATGTGCTAAAATTTTATGCCGAAAGTTATAAACATGTCATGGAAATAAATATTCAAAACTTACTGTGATAAATTTTTGAAATAATATAATAGTATAAAAAAATACCAGTTGCGTGGTATTTTTATTTGCTTATTTTTTTATTGTTTATCAAAATGTAAGATACAAGGTATTGAACAGCATTTTGATATCCAATTTGACTGGTTTTGATTTTGAAATCAAGGTCAGCACACAAATCAACAATGTTTTTAAGATTCATTTTTGTAAAATTTTCTGCTTGCTGTTTTGCTTTTTTTACTGCATACTCTTTCACGTTTAGCATTTCAGCAACTTGTGCACCTGTTTTTGGTGTTATTGCAGAAAAAAACATTCTTCTAAAATGATTTTGTATAAGGCCAAACACACTTGGTGCCATTTTTTTGTCAGCCATCATATCATTTAAGATTTCATAAGTCTTTTGAGAATTACCCTGTCCCAAATTTTCAGTTAGTTCAAAAACACTATATTCAAGTTCTTTTTTAACTAGTAATTTGACGTCTTCTTTTGTTATTTCTCTTTGACCAGCATAAGAAATAAGTTTTGATAGTTCTAATTCAATCCTTGCCAAATAACAATTTGTATAATACATCAAAAGTTCTTTTGTTTCATCTGCCATGGTGGCATTTTGAGATTTTAAGACCGAATTTATTCTTGCCAATATATATGAGTTATCCAATCTATTGCAATCAACATTACACAAAAATTTTGTTGTTTTATTGAAAATTTGCAACTTTTTTTCATCAAAAAGCACATTTTTGCTTGAAATTAACAAAATATTTGCAGGATTTGGATTTTGTTGATATTTTGATATTACATCTAAAATTTGCTTATCTTTTTCGCCATCAACATCTTTTATTAGCACAACTTTTTTACCACCAAAAAAAGATGAAGTGTTAAGTATTGAAATCAAATTTTTTGCGTCAAAATTTTCTGCACTGAGTTTTGTTTTTGAAAGTTCATCTTTTACAACATAATTAAAAAAGAAATTTATGCCAGAATCAATCAAAAAACTATCGTCGCCATAAAGGTTATAGCAACAATATAAATCATTTGATTGTATATGTTTTTTTAACTCAACAAAATTCATAATTTTATTTTACCATATTTGTATTTTCAAGTCCATCAAATTTGACTACGCCAGAGTTCTCCATTTTCAATAATTACAATATTGCTTGCTGTGCCAAAAACATTTTGACAAATATATTTTTGTGTATCTATTTCATTATACTTATTATTAAATTTATCAACAAAAACATACAAGAATTTTTCAGCAAAAATAGGTTCATTTTGTATTTGTGATTGAGAAACAGAACTCAATATTTGCAAAATTTTACTATCCCCCATTTGATAACAAACAGATAGTGTTTTTTCTGCACTACTCAATCTCTCTATATTGAATTCTCCATCAAGTATTTCAAAACTTTGCTCTATTGTTTGATGAAAAATTGATGTTGAATAAATTGCGTTTGTGAGTCCTACAACTGTGCTGTTTTGATACTCTCCCACAAGATATAAATTTTGAACTTGCAAGTTATTTACAATATTTGCAACATTGTTTTGCAATTCGTCATTATAGTTAAATAGTATCAAATAGTCAACTTGATTTATTCTATTCGCTTTTAATTTTTCTATTAAATTGTTGACTTCATATTTATCACTATCAACATTGCAAATTATAGTTTTTCCACTTTTTGTTGTAAAAAATAGCGAATTTTTTGCATTTTGTGTGGCAAAAACCATATTTTCTTTAATAATTTTATTTGAATTGCAATAACTCAAACTTGCAGTCAAGCAAATAATCAAACTTAAACCACAGAGCAATTTTGACTTTGAATTTATCATAAAATATGGACTTACTAGGAACAAAACAAGATAATAGATTGTTGCAGATAGTGTGTCAAATTCGATCGTTGAAATTGCACCGAACTTTGCAAAAACTGCACTCCAATTTGAAACTATATTTATAAAGAATTGCGATATTGTGAAAAGTACTGGAAAGGAAAAGATTAAATTAAGTAAAGTTGAAATCAGCAAAATTGTATACATAACAGAAAATATTGGTACAACAATCAAATTACTGAGTATTGTTATTGGCGAAAACTGATTGAAAAATTTGCATATCCATGGAAGTGTGCCAAGTGTTGCACTTAAAACCACTGATATTGATGCTGACAAAAATTTTGGTAATTTTATTTTTTGCAATGCTCTGTCAAAAGTTTTTGAAAATAGGAAAATGCCAAACACTGCACCAAAAGAAAGCAAAAAGCCAACATCAAACAAGAATAGTGATTGAACCATCAAAACTATAATTCCAGCAAGAGAAATGTTTGAAAGTGAGTCGTTTCTTTCTCCAAGTATCAACCCCAGCATCAAACACAAACTCATAACACTTGCCCTGAAAACACTAGGCGAAAAATTACACAAAATGTTATAAATGAGTAAAACAAGTGCAACAACAAAAAATTGATATTTCTTTTTTACTTTACATAGTTTTAAGAAAAACAACAAAATTGCGACCAAAAATGCTATATGCATGCCACTAACTGCCAAAATATGAGATAACCCTGCATTTTTGAAAGTGTCATAAAAGTTTGAACTCAAAAGTGATTTGTCGCCCATCAAGACAGTATAAGCAAAACCAGCATTTTGCTCTGTCATATTTTCTAACAAAACATTTTTGGTTTTATTTTTCATAATGTCAGTAAAACTTGCACGACCAGAAGTTTTCGTCAAGTTTTCAAAATTTATTGTGCAATAATATTGCAAATTTGTTTTTAATATGCTTGTATCTATTTTGCCATTTTTGACGAGTTTGGTTGCATACAAATAGCCATCAAAAGTCAAAACATCGCCAACAGAAAACTCACTCTCTACATTTGCTTGCATGTTAAAGCCATAACTTTTACCATTTATTTTTACATTTCCCAAAAATAGTTTTGTGTTGCCGTCTATATTTGAAACTTCTTTAACACTTGCAGTTATGTTGTAATTTCCATTTTCAACTGCTCTATTACTTTTTACAACAAAATTGATACTTGCAACAGCACTTGCCAAAATTGCACTACATAAGACAATCAATGTGCATATCTTTGCACTTTTGACGCCAAACAAATAAAAAAATCTTTCCAAAAAAATTGGATTGAAAGCACATACAACAAAAACAATTATATTGAACAAAACAAAAATAACAAAAAAGATAAGTGGCACAAAATTGCCAAGAAAAACTTTGATGACTGAATATATCGCACCAATAAAAGTTAAAAAAATTAATAATAATGGCCTAAAATTTATATATCTTTTCACAATTTTGTCTTTTGTAATTCCTTTTTTATAAATATCATTATTGTCATTAAAATAATCTTTTGCAAAAAATTTTTCTAACGTGATATTTACACTACCACATAATTTTTTTTATAGTAATGATTTTTGGTGATTTGCTTTAGCCATACATAAAATCAAACACTGTGGATGGTGTTAAATTTGAATTAAGACATAAAGTTGTCAAGTTTACATCATTTTCTTGACATAATTCTTGTATTCTCTTTCTTATTGCATCTTCTATATTCATAAATATTCCTTATTATCTTACCAATTCATCAACAGTAATTGCAAAAAAATCAGCAATCAAAATCAATGTGTAAATATCTGGTTCATTTACTCCATTTTCCCACCTAGAAACAGTTGCAGTTGTAGTTTTGCATAATTTTGCTATTTCATTTTGAGTTGTGTTATTTTGTTTTCTTAAAAGTTTTAAGTTTTCACTAAAATTATTTTTCATATATTTAGTATTACACATTACGTAATATTTAACATAAAACTTACGTTTTGCGTAATATATAACAATAAAAAACAACTTATAAAAGCTGTTTTAATTTTTTGGATAAGGTAAATCTATATTTGTCAAACCAAGAATATAGTCAACAGAAACTTGATAGAAGTTCGCTAATTTTATTAAAAAATCTAGTGAAATTTGTCGTTGGCCATTTTCGTATTGGCTGTATGTGTTTTGTTGAATGTTCAAAATTTCTGCAATCTCTTTTTGTGTTTTGTTATTCTGCTCTCTCAATTCTTTTAATCTTATAAATTTACTCATACATATATTATAAAATCACAATTTGCGATATTTTATTTTATCTCAAATTGTGATAATTATTTATTGTCTTATTTTATTTGATTAAATTTATATATAGGAAATATAATGAAAATACAAAGAGCTGTTGCATTAAAAATTAGTAAATTGTTATTAGAAAAAAATATGACTCAATATGCGCTTGCAAAAAAGATGCTTGTGCCACAAACAACAATATCTCACATAATGCATGAAGATTATAAAAGTATAAATTTTGAAACTTTAATAAAAATTGCTGATGCTTTTGATATGACAATACAAGAATTTATAAGTGATAAACTCTTTCAAAGAGATGATTTAGACATAGATTAAAATTATCATAAATAAAAAACCACGGGTTTTACCCGTGGATTTTTATATATTGATTATAAACCAAAGTAGCATCCTGATGGAAGTTCAAATGATTCACCATCTAATATAATAGAATTACCTTCACCTGAGCAATATCCAGCATGATTTGCATCACTTGTAACAAACTCACAATCGCTAAATGATACTACGTTATATTTTGCTCCTGTATTAAATCCAATTAATGATTGTTTATTGCCTTGACCTGTTGTTGATGCTGTAATTTTTGAATTTTTAATGTCAACTGTAATATTTGATGAGTGGTCTTCAGTTGCGCCTGTTGTATCACCTTCTAATACAATAGTCGCAAAATTATTCCAACCATCGGCATTATATGCTTTATTGTTCAAGCCATTTAATTCACAATTATTAACATAAACTTGATAATTTGCAGCCCATAAATTTAAGCATCCCCAAGAAGTAATTTTTGAATTTGTTAAATTAATAATTACGCCTGCATTATTACAAATATTAATACCATAATGAGTAATTCCTGATAATTCAACATTATCAATTACTAATTCTACACCTGTGCATCCACCATTAACTTGAATTCCTCTTTCTGTGCTTGAGCCACCAACAATCTTCATATTTTTTATTGTTACTGAAACATTAGAATCATCAACCCAAATTGCACGACCAGCTGTTACTGTAAATGTATGACCTGCGCCATCAAGAACAACATCACTTGTTATTGAAGCACCAACATTATCGGAACTGCTCCATTTTCCAGCAGTAATATCTGCTGTAAATACAATATATTTGTCCCCATTTTCAAGAGCGGCTTTTAATTCAGCAGCTGTGCTAACTTCTGTTTTTTGAACTTGTTCAACTTCAACAGAAGCTGGGATTGTTACATTTGTTGCGGCTGCTGGTGCAACAACTGTTTCTACGCTTGCACTTGGTTTTACAACAACTTGCGCAACTTCACTATCAACAACCAAGTTTTTAACTTCGCCTGTTGCTTGAATATCAACTTTTGTTGTTGCAGGAGCTGTTTCGTCAACTTTAAGTTCGTTTACATAACCTTTTGGTTCTACAACTACGTGACCGACAACAACATTTGCTCTACCTTTTACTGTTCCAAATTCGTGATATGAATGTGTTGCATCAACTGCTTGAACATCCAAATTCAACAAATATGAATAGTGATTTACTGTATCTTTTGGTGCGTTTACAATTAAGTTGCAACCTTCTGCACCTGTGTTGATTGTAACAGTTTGACCAACTGTTGCATCGTGTCTGTCATAAGTAATTTTTGTGATATTTGTGTTTTCACCAACATCAAGACCTGTTGTGATTGTTAATTCCTTTTCTCCATTATAGCCCTTTTGCAAATAAATTGAATATCCATCTGCATTGCTATATGATTTTGCAATTACCCAAACATCAACATTTTTTGATGCGCTAAGTTGACCAGCAACAAGGTTGCCGTCTTTGTCTACCAATGCAAATCTGTCAATTGTAGAATCCCAAACAAGTTGGTTGCCACTTGACTTTGCGTTGATTGATTCAACCAAGTATCCAGCTTCTTTTGCATCTTCCAAAGCTTGACTCATGGTTCCATTTTTTTCTGTGTCGCCAGCAATTTGAAGTTGTTGGTTGATATTTCTAACCAATGTTTCATCTGCTGCTAGGTTTGCTTTATTGACTAAACCTGAAAATGTTGGAATAAGCACTGCTGACAATATGCCAATAACTGCTATAACAATAACAAGTTCAACAATAGTAAAACCTTTTTTAAGTTTTTTATACATGTTTTTTCTCCTTATTTTTTATTATTATTTCTTTATTTAGTATTTGTAAAATTATGATTTTTATTTAGTTTCAATTTATTAGTTAAGAAGTTTTTTATAAGTCAAAAATATTTTTGAATCATAATTTTGTTTTAATTGTTGTAATTTAGCTTTTTTTATGTTTGATACATAATTATTAAACTTAAATATCGCAACAATTAAAGACTTTTTCATTGAATTAACAACAAACAAACATCCATAAAACAAAGTAGAAATAATCAAATAAACTTTGTAGAATAACCAGACCGAATTACCGGCATAAGAAAATGTTTGCGTGTCTGTCAATGCATCTTTTAACAAACTATGCTCTTTTTCTCCAATTAGTTTTGAAGCCCAACTAGAAATAAGTGCATCTTCTGTTGAAAAGAACAACAAAAAAGCAAAAAACACAAGTAGTATCAAACTGCAAATTCTTTTAGTGATTGATTTATTGTTTTTCAGTAAAATAATGAGATATGTACAAGCAATCAGGATTACAAAATCCAGCATGTTGAATACCCCCTTATGTTTTTTGAAACATTATATTATATAAATAATATAACTTTTCACAAAATATTATATGATATTTACAAAAATTGGTCAACAAAAAACACGAATTTTATAAATTAATGTCAATTTATCTTATAAATTTGACATCAATAAAAAATATTAACAAATATTTACATAGATATTGGGGTTGAAATGTAACTTGCCTTGTGCAACGCACATTCAAGTCCCAAATGCCAAGTGGTGTACAACAAAAAACATGCTTTGCTCAGCATGTTTTTAGCTTGGTGCAGATGAAGTGGATTATGTGAACGA
>CADBPU010000023.1 GCA_902796635.1 uncultured Eubacteriales bacterium
ATATTTTTTTGTTATTCGTTTTTATCATTTCGTAAAAGCGCATAACTGCTAAATGTAAAAAAGATACCTTTAATTAGGTATCTTGAATGTCTTTTTAACAATTCGCAGTTATATGGAAACTTTTACGAAATAATAGTGGCTTTTTAGAAGTGGTTTTGGCTTATTTTTATCAAATTTGCTTCTTACAAAATATTTTTCAATTTATTCTCTTATAAGTTTTTATTTGATTTTATAGTCAATTTTATATATTTATATTATTTTTTTATTTATTATTTGTTTATATATTTTTATGATTTTTGTGTGCTATGCAAAAAAAATCTATGTACAAATATACATAGATTTATAGAATTTACTCTTTTGTTTTTATATTTATCTTTTTCACAGATTTTTCTTCATCTTTTTCATTTTGTTCAATATTTCCTGATGAATTTTCCGCATTTTCATTTTCTTCTCTTGCTTCAAGTGCTTCTTTTATCAAAATATCAGTGTTGTTATAAAGATAAGTCAATTTTTTTATTAAACTTACAAAAAATGAGTTTGCATAGTACCAATTATTTTTGAACATAGGTGTATTTTGTCCATCTGGAATCAATATTTGCTCTATTTCGCATTGTTTCAAATAATTTAATACATATTTGAAGATTTCGCAAAAATCTGTGCCTTCAAAAAATTTGTCTGGAACATTATACAAAACATTTTCCATAAACATTGATTTATTGCTCAAATATAATTTTGATTGATTTGACATAACAAGTTCAAGTTCAAGCATTTTTATCAATCTGCAAAACAATAGATAATTTCCTTTTGTTCGTAAATTCTTTTGTTTAATATTCTCTAATAATTGTGCCGAGTTTTCCTTAAATCTATATCCAAGTTTTGAAAACTCAAATACCCCATCATCATTAAAATCATAAACGACATATATGTTTACATTTATATAAATATCGTCTTCAATATGAAATTTTATGAAAATAACATTATTTTTGAAATAGATTTTATCTTCTTCGCCGACATATCTTTCCATTTCTTTCGTAATATTTTTAGCAACGTCAATTGCTGTCATTGCATATTCTTTACTTTCACTAGTTATATCGGTATAAATAGATTTAAGTTTATTCTTTTTCCTTCGTAAATTAAGTTTTTGAACTCTTTCTTTTTCTAAAATTTCTCTATCTTGTTTAAGAACGCAATAAAACTCCATTGGCTCCAAAACTTGATAATTGTTTTTTATAGCATAAACACCAAAAGGCAAAACACTAACATCTTGTTTGTATAAATATGTTTCACAAATTTCGTTTAATGCTCGCGAAACTTCATTAAAGCAATTATCAGCAATTTTGTTGTATTGTTCGTCATAAAACTTCATGATATCAAACAAAAAATTAATATTTTCTTTACTTATAGCCATTTTGGTCTCCTTTTACTCTTTAATTACATTTTATATGTATTTACTATTATTGTCAACTTTGTATCAAATAAAATCATTTGCAATAATTCTTTGTTGTGATATAATCATAACTATGAGTACATATTTTTACGAAAGAAATTTGAAAGCAAATCAAAAAATTAAAGAAATGCAAAAACAACTTCCTGATTGTTGCAACGATTTTTTGCTTGGAATTGAAAATTCATCATCTGCCCTATCTAGACTTGGTTATTGCTATGATATGCAAACATTTTTTACTTATCTTAGCAATGAAATCTCAAAGTTTGAAGGCAAAAAAGTAAAAGATTTTACTTATCAAGATATCAATCGTGTGACAGATGTTGATTTGGAACATTATTTGAGTTATTTGAATAGTTTTCAGGGAAAAGATGGAAGAATGTATGCAAATTCCGAAAAGACAAAGGCAAGAAAATTTGCCTGTATAAGGGCTATGTTCAAATTCTTTTTCAAAAAAAATAAGATTGATTCAAATGTAACAGAAAAAGTCAATCCACCAAAATTGCACGAAAAAGAAATCATACGACTTGAAGTTGATGAAGTGGCAAATTTGCTTGATTCAGTTGAATCTGGAAATAAACTTACAAAACAACAATTATGTTTTCATGAACATACAAAAACAAGAGATATGGCAATTCTAACCTTGTTTTTGGGCACAGGAATACGTATAAGCGAACTTGTAGGTCTTGACATTGGAGATATCGATATATCACAAAATGCCTTTACAATCACCAGAAAAGGTGGCAACAGAGTTATTTTGTATTTTGGAGAAGAAGTTAAACAAGCGCTGATTGACTATATGAAAGAAAGAACAACAAATGAATTTGTAGAAAAAGATGAAAAAGCATTGTTTTTGTCTATGAGAAACAAACGTATAAATGTTAGAACAGTTGAACTTTTAGTTAAAAAATATAGCAAACTTGTCACTCCACTTAAACATATAACTCCGCATAAATTAAGAAGCACTTATGGAACAAATCTATATAAAGAAACTGGTGATATTTATGTCGTTGCAGATGTTTTAGGACATAAAGACGTAAACACAACAAAGAAATATTACGCTGCAATAACTGATGATATAAGAAAAAATGCTGCCACAAAAGTTAAACTTAGATAAAAAATTTTATAATTTTAGAACAAATGTTTGACAAACTCAAATTTGTATGGTAAAATCCAAATAGTTGGAGGTTGCCTATGCGAAATATTGATGATAATTTGAAAAATTTAATGGATTTTATTGTTGATTTTAGTAGCAAAAATGGCTATATGCCAAGTGTTAGAGAAATGTGTAAAAACATAAACATCAAAAGCACTTCAACTATTTATTATTACTTAAATATCCTTGAACAAAAAAATTTAATCAAAAGAAATGGCAGTAAAAATGTTGCAAGAGCGTTTGAACTCGTGCAAGAAAAGCCAAAATTTGTTCAATATAACGAGTTTTGTCCAAATATAGTAAATATACCTTTGGTTGGTACAATCACTGCTGGTACTCCAATTTTGGCAGTAGAAAATATAGAAAGTCAATTTGGTTTTCCAGAAGATATGTTTGGCAATGATGAATTATTTATGTTAAATGTAACTGGCGAAAGTATGATTGAAGCTGGCATATACAACAACGACATTATTATTGTTCGCAAACAAAATTATGCAAATAATGGGGAAATTGTTGCTGCTCTTATAGATGATTGTGCAACAGTAAAAAGATTTTACAAAGAAAAAGACAGAATTAGATTGCAACCTGAAAATTCTACAATGTCCCCTATCTATTGCGATAATTGTATAATACTTGGAAAAGTTATCGGGCTTGTTAGAAGAATGAGATAAAAAATAACGAATTAGTTATCAGTTGATAATCAATTCGTTTTTTTTTGTTATAATGATTTTAAGTATTCTATCTCTTTTGTTGTTAGTTCCCTATACTGCCCACTTTTCAAATTTCCAAGAGTGAGTTTTTCAATCTTTATTCTTTTCAAATAAACAACCTTTTTACCTATTGTTTCAAACATTTTACGTATTTCTCTATTTCTGCCTTCAAAAATGACAATTTCAAGTTGAGTAGAATTAATTTCTTTTCTTAATATCCTTATTTTACATTGATGCAATTTATAATTGTCTATCACAACACCTTTTTCTATCTTTTTTTGTTCGTCAAGTGTTAAAACATCATTAATTTTTACTATGTATGTCTTTGAAATATTGTGTTTTGGATGAGTTAATTTGTTTGTGAGTTCTCCGTCATTTGTGAGTAATAGCAGTCCTTCACTTTCAAAATCAAGTCGGCCAACAGGATAAATTCTTTGCTCTGTTTTTATTAGTTCAACAACTGTCTTTCTTCCCCTATCATCACTAGCTGTTGAAACATAACCAACAGGTTTATTAAGCATATAATATTCAAATTTTTCAATATTTTTTACCACTTTGTCATCAAACATGACAACATCATTTTCATCAATGTCGGTTGAAAGATTACAAACAACAACATTGTTTACTTTCACTCGCCCATCTTTTATATACTCTTCAACTTTTCTTCTGCTTGCAATACCTGCACTTGCCAAAAATTTATTTATTCTCATCTCAATACCAATTTTCTACTATATCTTTAAGTTTTTGACCATAATCCTTGGTCTCTACACTTTCCATAGTATATATTTTTGTAGAAAAAATCAAGTCATTATCAAAATAAATTTTATATTCCCCAACTTCTTTTTCATTTTCAACAGGAGCAACCAGTTTTTCTTGCAAGATACTCTTGCTTTGTATTCTTTCAATTTCACTATCTTTCAAAGGATAGTAAAATGCTTGTTTTGTATAGGTTTTTACAGAATCTACTGCTCCATTTTCAACAAAAATGCTATCTATATATTTATTTGCTTCCAAAACATTGACGTATTTGTATTGTTCAAAACAACTTTCTAGCATTTTTTGGCTTTCTTCAAACATATCTTGGCAATTCAAAACAACAGCAATAAGTCGCATGCCATCTCTTTGACAACTTGTAACACAGCATCTTCTGGCATTATCAGTAAATCCAGTTTTGACGCCTTCACAGCCCAGCATATTTTGTTGAAGCAATTTATGTTTATTTCTCAAAAATCTGTTTTGATTTGGCATATTACTAGGAATTTGTATAAATTTTGTACCAACAATTTCACGAAAATCTTTATTTTTCATTGCTTCTGCCGTGATAACAGCCAAGTCATAAGCCGAAGTATAATGTGTTTTGCTATCCAAGCCATGCGTATTATCAAAATGTGTATTATGTAAACCTAGTTCTTGAACTTTGCTATTCATCATTTCAACAAACTTATCTATGTCGCCATTTCCTACTCTATAACCAATGGCTAGCGATGCATCATTGCCACTTGCAAGCATAAGTCCATACAACAAATGTCGCATTGAAAGATGCTCATCTCTTTTCAAATATATGCTTGTGCCTTCAATTCCTACTGCACGATTGTCTGATGCAAAAATCTCGTCCAAATCATCAGTGTTTTCAATAGCAATAAGTGCAGTCATAATTTTTGTTGTACTTGCCATTGCAAGTTGTTCATCCATATTCTTTTCAAGCAAAACTCTTTTACTGTTTTGCTCTATTACAACACCTGCTTTTGCTGTCATATTTTGACTATCAAAACTAGGCAACAAATTGTATCCTTGCAAACTTGCGCATTGAACAGTTTTTGGATACAAAATATTCGCCATCAATATCAAGATTGCAAGCAACATACAAAGCATCAAAACTGAAACTTTTTTATTCATCTTATCTCCTTATTTTTTTATATATCTTTTTGAAAATTATTTACCGCAATTTTTTTAATTGTATAAGCAAAATTATTAACACTAATTTATGAAATTTATTTTTTCATATTTTGTGTTAAATCCTTAAATAATTTCATCACATCATCAAAAGTATTTTTGCTATCTATTGTAATGAGTTTCAATTTGTCTCCATTGCCAACCAAAAAACCAATTGGAGAAACACTGAAACCAGCAGTTGAACCACCAGCAAAAGGATATTCTTTTTGAGCATTTTTTGGTGGAATATTTTGACTGTATTCTCCACCACCTGCAACAAATCCTACTGTCACTTTTGTGATTGGAATAATCATTGTTCCATCTAGGCAATTTATTGGCGTGCCAATAACTGTATTAACGTCTATAATATCTTTAATTTTTGTAATTGCATTTTTCATTAAATTTTCAATTTTATCATTTTCTTGCATCATCATTCTCCTTATACTTTAATGACCTTACTTGTTTTGTCAAATTTGCTTCAATAAAACTCCAAATAAAGTCAAGAACGCTCAATGATATTTTTGCCTTAAATCCAAATTTTATTACATTATTATTAAAACTTGGAAATATTTTTAATTGCATGATAAGTTCACTCTTTTTTGTCTTGAATATTGAATAAAAAATTTTTGAAAAAACATCAACATATCCACAAATCATTGCAGATGCAAAAGCATTGCTTTTGATGCCAAAATTGAAATATATTGCCATAGTTTTGAAATAGATTTTTCTAAACAAAATACTTTCAAAATCGTTATAATTTTGAATTGATTGCTGATTTAATTCAAGTGGCAAATATTTGTTTTTTCCTTTTTTGTTTGTCAAACATAAGCATTGATTTTGCAGTGAAATTTTATAATCTAGAATTTTGATATTTATAAATTTTAATTGCAATTTTCCTGTATTGTTTTTAATGTTAAAAAAAACTTTCAATCGCATTGTTAATTGAAC
Organism: uncultured Eubacteriales bacterium; assembly: GCA_902796635.1. Lineage (GTDB taxonomy): Bacteria > Bacillota > Clostridia > Christensenellales > UBA1242 > UBA9845. The sequence goes on from CADBPU010000023.1 coordinate 6,191, forward strand.
GGAAAAAATAACCAAAAGGACTATCAAAATAGCATACAAAAAACTCATTAAACTATTATTTGTTAATGAGTTATTTTTATTCATAATTATAATGTATTATTTTATTAATTTTAATGATTAAAATTTTACAAAATATCAGTCAACATCAATGTCTGGATTATCGTTAATAACTGTCCAATCAATTCCACCGTTGTCATCGCCCAATTCAAGTTCATGCTTTTGGTATTTTTTTGGTCTGTTGCTACTTGAAATTTTTTGCATAATTTTTGAAAAATCATGTTCGTTTTCAAGCATACTTTCAAGCGTCATATCTTCACCATCATCATCAACAACTTTCTCTGCTGGTTTTTCCGGCTCTTTTACTTCCTTTTCTGTAATAATTTTTTCTGTGTTTTCTTTGACTTCTTTTTCAATATTTTTATCATCAATTTTTTCTGCTATTTCTTCCAAAGTTTGATTGCTGTTTTTTGGCTCAACTTCACTTTCGGTCTGCTCATCATTTGGAATATCAAATTCGTTATACAAATGATTGTTTTCAAGTTGTATTTTTTCAACACTTTTCATCAATTCTTCATAGTCTGGCAATTCGTCCAAACTATTCAATCCAAAATGACGCAAAAACTCATCTGTTGTGCCAAACAAAAGTGGCTTTCCAACAGCGTCTTTTCTTCCAACAACTTCTATGAGTTTATAGTTCAAAAGAGTTTGAATAGCATAGTCGCTATTTATTCCCCTAATGTCTTGCACGTCAATTCTCGTGACAGGTTGTTTGTATGCAATAATGGCCATAACTTCGAGTGTTGCACGAGTGAGTTGACGCTCTCTTATTGGATTGAGTACTTGCGAAACATCATCAGCATATTTTGGACTTGCACAAAGTTGCAACTTATCCTTGTATGTAATCATATTTATTCCACAATCGTCATTGTATCTTTGTTTTAATACTTCAACTGCTTTGTCTAATTGTTTTGGTGTGACTTGCAATTTTTCCATGATAACACCCCTATCAAGTCCATCACCAGACAAAAATAACAATCCTTCAAGTATTTTGTCCAAATTATCCATTAAAATTTTCTCCTTTTATCAGTTCAATTTCGCCAAACATTTCATCTTGCTTTACATTTATAACTTGCAATTTCAATAATTCAAGCATTGCCATAAACAAGGTGATTATTTCGCCCCTAGTAAAGTCATCACCAACCATTTCGCCAAATTTAATCTTATCACATGTTGAAAGAATTGTTTTGATTTCAAAAATCTTTTCTTCAACAGTCCATCTATCTCTTACAATTGTTCTTTCTTCTTTTACAACTTCTCTAACAGCAGCTTTGCTCATAAGATTTGTAAAAGCATTGATGAGACCTTCTATATTCATTTGTGTCAGAATATTTCTAAAATCATTGCACTTTTCATCAGGTAATTTATACATTCTGTTTGCAATTTCTTGCGTCTTCATCTTTTCGCTGGCTTCTTTGTATAGTTTATATTCTTTCAATCTTTGAAGAAGTAGCCATTCTGGGTCATTTTCATCTTGCACTTTTTCCTGTTCTTGTGGAATCATCGCCTTTGATTTTATTTCAACCAAAGTTGCAGCAACTTCGATAAATTCTGCTGCTTTTTCCATATCAACTTTGTCTATATCTTTCATATAGTCAAGATATTGCTCTGTTATGCTTGCAAGTTTAATATTTTCTATTTCAATTTTACTATCTTTTATCAAGTATAAGAGCAAATCAAGCGGACCTTCAAAATTATTAAGACGTATTTTGTAATATTCACTTGCATCAAATTTACTCAAATAATTTTCTGTTACTTTTGCATCACCAACATTTAATTCCCAAGATTTTTGCATTTCTTTGACATCAAATTTATTGGCATCAAGTTCTTCCTGTTGCCTTTTCATCATATCGTTCAAAATTCTTGTAACGTTTGCTCTCGCTTTCTTCATCTCAGGCGTTTCTTCTGGTTGAAGCAAAACTGCTTCACTCTCAGTATTATCACCTTCACCTGATTTCTCAAAAAGTTTATCAACAAACTCATCTTCTATCTTTTGCATATATCACTCCAAAAAGATTTTTTTCAAATAAATAAACTATAAAGCCCAAAAAACCAAAAGTCTTGCATAGGAACTGCAATCAAATTTGCCAAATAAAACATCAATGAGCCACCATCCAAAAATGGCAAATATGGTTCAATAACCGAAACAAAAATCAAAATTCCAATAAGCAAATAATTGCCGTATCTTTGAAAAAATCTAATAACTCTGTTTCCTTCTCTTGTCAAAGAGTATAAGATATTAAATCCATCAAGTGGAAAAATTGGTATCAAATTAAAGATTGCAAGTTGTAAATTTATATACAATATTTGGCCAAACAATATTTTGAAAAATGTCGTCAAAAATGTTAAAAATTGGCCACTGACAAGTAATGATAATTTATATGTCAAAACATATAGTCCTGCGCCAAAAAAAGCTAAAAATATGTTTGCAACAATTCCTGCAATTGATGTCAAAAAAATGCCTTTTCTGTACTCTTTGAACTTTATAGGATTGATTGGTACAGGTTTTGCCCAACCAAAACCAAAAACAAAAAATGCGAGAGTTCCAAACACATCAAGATGTGCAAGTGGGTTCAAAGTCAAGCGTCCAAGTCTTTTCGCTGTGTCGTCTCCCATTTTGTTTGCAACATAACCATGAGCAAATTCATGAATTGATATACTAAACATCACAGCAATCAAAAAAGCCACAACATAAATAACAGTTTCTCCATCAATTCCATTTTTGAATAATTGAATAATCATAGTCAATTTATTATATCATAAATATAATAAAAGCACAATATAAATTTATATAATTTTAAGAAAAATGTAGCAAATTTCAGCATTTAAAGTTTATAACAAAAAATAGCAAATCATTATGACTGCTACTTTTTTGAAATATTTATAAATTATATTGCCCAATTATCAAAAATCATGTGTGTGATATCAACAAAACTTGGTGATTTGTAGTCGTTGACTGCAATAAGATTTGCTTCGCACAAAGTTTTTCCATCTCTAACAATTTCAACTTTGCCACAAATGTCACCTTTTTTGATTGTTTTTTTACCATTTAAGTATGACAACTGTATGTTATAATTCCCTGACTTTTCTCCACTCTTTTGCAAAACAAACAAATCTTTATCTGCTGAACACTCAACAAAATCTTTGAGTCCTTTAATCTTTATATCACTTTTTATAACATCATTTACATCAACTACTTTTTCATTTTTGAAATTGTTAAAACCATAGTTAAGCAAACTAGATGATGCAGAAAACCTATCACTAGTTGATTTTGCACCCATAACAACAGAAATAAGTCTCATATCATTTCTCTTTGCTGATGCACTCAAACAATAGCCGGCTTCGTCAGTAAATCCAGTTTTTCCACAATCACATCCGGGATAATATTTAACCAAACGATTTGTATTTACAAGTTCGGTTTCTCTTCCACTTTCATGCACAAGTTTATCCATCCAAATTGTGCTGTATTTATGATATAAATCATGTTTTGACACAACATTTAATATTTTGGCAATATCTTGTGCTGTTGAATATTGATTAAGTGCAGGGAGACCTGTTGAATTGCCATACAAAGTATCGTTCATTTCAAGTTCTTTCGCTCTTTCGTTCATAATATCAACAAATTTATTTTCACTTCCAGCATAATTTTCAGCTAAAACAACACTACTGTCATTTGCTGATGCAACAATCACACTTTTAAGCAAATCATCAATTTTGTAAGTTTTTCCGGCATCAAGAAATGCTTGTGAGCCCTCCATACTTGCTGCATATTCACTGACTAGTAGTTCTGTATCAAGCGACCACTCGCCCCTTTCAATTTTTTCCATAGTAAGAAGTGAAGTCATAAGTTTTACCATACTTGCAACTTCTCTTTTATCATTACTATTCTTTTCTGCCAAAATTGTTCCTGTATTTGCATCCATAAGACAATATTCTTTCACATCAACATCAATTATTTCACTTGCAAAAACAACATTTTTGCTTGTTTTGGTTAAACTAACCACAGAAATCAATGCAAGTATTAAAGAAATCATACAAAATAAATATTTTTTAATAGTTTTCATGAAAAATCCTCACTTTTATCATTTTTAATCAATTATAGGTTGTTCAAAACAATAAAAATTATCAAAAAATGGTAAAAAATAGTTTGCATAGTACTATGCATAATACTATGCAAAGTATTAATTTATAATCAATTTATTATTTTTTTTATAATTTTTTGTTATATAATAAATTCAATAAAATAATCTCCTATTTTATTAAAGTTTTTATAAAAAATATCCAAATATTTGGATATTTTAATACTAAAAATTTTTTATTCATTTTATATATGGGTTATTTGTTTTATAGTTGATTTACAAATTCTTGCACGATTTTTATTAATTTTTTTGAAGCACTAAAACTTGCCTTCAAAACGTCTTTATGACTATTCTTTTCAGTTGATAATCCTGTTGCTTTGTTTGTGATTACGCTAAGTGCAAGCACTTTAAGGCCACAGTGATTTGCAGCTTCCACTTCCACGGCTGTACTCATGCCAACAATATCAGCACCTACTCTTTTTGCCATAATGATATCTGCTTTTGTTTCATAAAATGGCCCTAAAAACTGCATATACGTACCTTTACATAGTTTTATTGACTCTTTTTTTGCTATATTTTCAACAATTTGTATGTAATCATTATTATATGGTTCACTCATATCAACAAATTGCGTGCCATAATCAATAATTGGTCCACCAATCATGCAATTTGTTGCCGTATTATTTATATGGTCGCAAATAACAGCAATATCCCCCGGTTTCATATCATCTTTAACTCCACCAGCAGCATTTGTCAAAATTAAAGTTTTTATGCCCAACTCCTTAAAAATATAAATAGGCATTGCTACTTGTTTTGCAGAAAAACCATCGTATAAATGAAATCTTCCTTGCATTGCAATCACATTTTTTCCAGCCAGTTTTCCAACAATAAACTGATTTTTATGTCCTTCAACCTTGGTTTTTAGCATACCTTCAAGTTCGTTATATGGTATAATGATTTTTTCATCCATACAATCAACAATATCACTTAAACCACTGCCTAAAACTATAGCAATTTCGGGGTGAATTTCAATTTTTTGATTTATTTGACTAACAATACTTCTAACTATTTTTTCCATACCAATTCACCTATCATTGATTTTTTATCCAAAAAGTAATCTTCAACAAATTCTCCAATATTTCCAAATCCATTTAGTATGCCCAAATTTACAGCTTGTTTTACTGGTTTTCCATAAACCAAAATTGGCGTAAATTCTCGCGAATGGTCTGTTGATGGAGTTGTTGGGTCATTTCCGTGGTCTCCGGTAATAATCAAAATGTCATCATTTTTCATTTTGCTTACAAAATTACTTAAAAAACTATCAGTTTCTTCAAGAGAATTAGCATATCCAGCAACATCATTTCTATGCCCAAAAAGCATATCTGTGTCAACTAGATTAATAAATACAAAGCCATTATCAAGATTATTTTGTATTTTTTTAATATCTTCAAAGGCATCTTTATTGTTATGACTAACATAACTTTCTGTTATTGCCTGTTGTGCAAAGATATCTCCTATTTTTCCAACAGCGATAACTTTTACACCACTGTCATACAATCTTTGCATACTATTATTTTTATCTGGTATTATTGAAAAATCACGTCTATCATTATTTAATCTTTCATAGTTTCCAGACTTCCCATAAAATGGCCTTGCTATAACCCTTCCAACAGCATCTTTTCCACTCATTATTGCTCTTGCTTTTTCACATAATTCATACAATTCTTGCAATGAATATATGTCAGTATGTGTCGCAATTTGCAATACACTATCAGCGGAAGTATAAACAATAGGACAGCCAGTTTTTATATGCTCGTCGCCGAGTTCATTTATGATTTGTGTTCCGCTTGCAACTTTATTACCAATAACCTTTTTTTCAAAAGATTTTTCCAACTTTTCTATAATTTCGTCAGTAAAACCGTTTGGATATGTCGGCATTGATTGTTTGCTCACAATACCCATCATTTCAAAATGGCCTGTGGTTGTATCTTTCCCCCTGCTCATTTCTCTCAATTTTCCGTATGCACCCAAAACATTGGCAACTTTTTCAAAATGCAAGCCGTCAATATTTTTTAATCCCAATTTTGACAATAATGGCAGTTTTAATGGTATTTGATTGTTTATATTTTCAAAAGTATTACTTCCTTCATCATGAAAATCTTTTGAGTCTTCACATTCACCAACACCAAATCCATCAATAACAAACAAAAATACTCTTTTATTCATGTTCTTATTATAACATTAAATAAAAAAAATATTAAAGCAAATTAAATAATAATTCTTATTTTACAAAACAAATGTCGCTTTTTACAAAATTGTCATAAAGAAATATGAAAAAATAAGACTTATCAAAGCAAAAACAAACAAAACAAATACAATCAAAATATAGCAAATCAAGATGGCTTTAATAGGAAAACTTGATATTTTTGAACTACACCCACAACTATTTGCCGAACATTTGCACATAAGAAATATGGTTATAAGTAAAAAATTACATAGTAGTAGCAATGGAATATAGCATAGAACTATATAAAGTATCCCCGTCAAATTAAATATACTTGCTATAATTATAGCATTTAACACAACGTCAAAAGACAAGTATGCAAACAAAAGATAATTAAAATATGAAAGAAAATTAAAATTACACAATACAACTACCAAAATACAAAGAAATAAGTACTTAAAGGCATATCGCAAAAACAGAGAAAGCCAGCTTTTTGTAGACAAAAAAGCCATTATTATTTTGTCATTTATATTTATTAAACTATAACAAGAAAAATTATTTATACCAATACATAGCGCTATAATAATACCAATTATTAAAAATAAAAGCGCAAAAAATAAATGTTTTTTATTACATTGAAAAAAATCAGCAAGTGATTCTTTTACATAATAAAAATTCCTATATATAGATTTATTCATATAGTATTATATTATATATAGGAATTAAATATTTTATTAAGTTTTATATTGCCACCATTCTGTTATTATATTTAGACAAAACAATTTCACTGCACATAAAAATTAGTTCTCTATTTGTTGGTTTTTTACCTTCTTGAATGGTTTTCAAAAAGAATATATCTTTCCAATGTAATTTACCAAAATTTTTCCATGCTTGCAAAATTGCATTTCGAATATTTCTTTCAACATTTGATGCAGATGTCTTGAAAATTTAAGCGATTATTGGATACTGCTCTGAATTTAATGAATTCATAATTCCATTATTAAGCACAACTTGTTTTATTGCATATCTCAAATATGCATAACCACAATGTTTTGGAGAAAGACCAATTTCTGTAAGCAATTTGTATATTTGAATTTCCAAACCATCATAATTTTCAATATTTTTTGCAAGCATATTGTCATAATTATATTGATATTGCAATTCATCAATTATACTAGAAAGTTCATCAAATTTTGCCAAAATTAAATTTTGACTCACTATATTTTTTAGTATATTTGCTTGTTTCTTTTCATCAATAAATATAATTTTTGTATTTTTGAACTCATTTTTTTCAATAAAAGAATTAAGGTTTCCGCTTGTAAATTCAACGCTAGAACAATCACAAAAAATAATTTGTGGTTTAAGTTCTATACTCTTTATTGTCAATTCAATAAAATCAATAGCATTTATAAGATTTATTGAATATCTCTTACAAACGCCCCTTAATCTATAAGACAGATCATAATTTCTTTTACTATACAATATAGCAGTTAGTACAATTTTTTTCATTGGTTTTCCTCCATTACAAAAAAATTGTAGCATTATATTTTACATTTGTCTAGTGTTTTTTGTAAAATTATTTATTTTTTTACAAAAATATTAATATTTATACAAAAATGTGAAGTTTAATTTTGTAAAAATATACTTATTTTTATTAAAAATATTAAATTATAAGTCAACCATCCAATCCAAATATACGCCAAAACCCTTTGTTGGGTCATTAATAAACACGTGTGTAACAGCGCCAATAACTCTGCCGTTTTGAATAATGGGACTACCACTCATACCTTGAATAATGCCACCGGTTTTTTCAATCAATTCTTTGTCTACTACCTTTATAACCATGCTTTTTTCATTACTAGAACTTTGATAATTGGTTTTTACTATTTCTATTTCATAGTCTTTTGGTGCATTTCCGTCTATTGACGACCTAATATATGCTTTGCCCGGCTTTGCGTACAATCTTCCACCCGCAAGCATACACTCTTTGTTATATTGCAATTTTTCGTCGCATACTTCTCCAAATACACCATAATCACAATTTTTGTCAACACTTCCCCTTTTATTATTTTTACCTTGCATAAAAAGCCCTTTTAGTTCCCCCGGTTTTCCTTTGCTTCCTTTTTTTAGACCAATAACTGTACAAGGATACATTTCTCCACCGTTGATATTATAAATAATCTTTGTGTCAGCATCACAAATTGAGTGGCCTAATGCTCCAAATCTTGAATTATCTTTTCTTATATAGGTCAAAGTGCCAATTCCAGAAATATCATCTTTTACCCACAAACCCAACTTGTAAATACCACTATTTTTGTCTAAAACATTTTCAATAGTTGTATTTATTTCTTTGTCTTTTCTTTTAATAATAATATCAAGTTCTCGATTTTTATTTTCATCTTTATTAGTAATTCGGCAAATATCAGCAACTGAAAAGACATTTTGTCCTTCAATCTTTTTTATGATATCGCCTTTTTTGATATCACTTTTTTGTGTCGTATTCACTTTACCATTATCTGTATCAACTGCGCCAACACCAATGATTACAACTCCGTCATTATTAAGCGAAAATCCAACAACATCGCCGCCGACATAAACTTCAATATCTTTATCATTAAGATAAAATGATTTGATAGTAAGTAAATTAAAAAGCTTTAGGTCAATTTTTTTACATTGATTGTAATTATTGTTTGAAGCATAGATTTTTTTATCTTCAACTGCTTTTATGCAAGAACCGAAAACCGCATTTTGATTTATATAATCAATAGATTTAACATCACCAAAAAGTGTGTTTGGCATAGAAAAAATGGAAATAAATGGCACTGATACTGCCAAGAAAATCAAAAAAGATATAAAAGAAATAAGTATGCTGCAAAGAATTATCTTTTTGATTTTTGCCATAAAAAAACCACTCTCCTTTAAGAGTAGTTTATATATTTATATATTTATTATACTATTTTTAATTGTCAATATTTTCTATTGATTTTTTGTAGTCTTCTTGCTCTGCTATGAGTTGCCTTGCATTTTGTAATGATATTTCATTCGTGTGTTCACCAGACATAAATCTTGCAACTTCTTTAACTTTTTCTTCATAATTTAGTCGTTTTACGTTTGTTATCGTTCTATCATTTTGTTCAAATTTTTCTATCAAGAAATTAGTATCAGCCATAGAAGCAATTTGTTGAGAATGCGTCACACAAATAACTTGATGATTTTTGGAAATAATTGCCATTTGCTTTGCAACTGCTTCACTTGTCGCCCCGCTTATACCTGTATCAATCTCATCAAAAATCATTGTTGGCATATTATCAGTTTTTGCAATCACAGACTTCAAAGCAAGCATAAATCTGCTGATTTCTCCACCAGATGCAATCTTGTTTAGTGGCTTTACAATTTCCCCTAAATTTGAAGAAAATAATATTTCAACCACATCTTGACCATTAGACAAATACTTATCAGTCTTTTCAAAATTAAAATATAGTTTTGCATTTTTCATATTCAAATTTTTCAAGTTATTTTCAATCAAAGCGCCAAGTTTTTCTGCATTTATTTTCCTATAATCACTAATTGATTTACTCAAAATACTGAGTTCTTTCAAAACAATAATTTTTTCATTATTTAATTTTTCAATCTTTTCGTCAGCATTTTTCAACTCATATAATTTATTCTTTAACTCGATGAATTCAGCAAGCAAACTTTCTATATTTCCACCAAATTTTCTAAACAATGATTGATATTTTGAAAATCTATTTTCAATCTCGTCTTGTTCTTTTTCGGAAAAGTCATAGTTCCCATTATATTCTTTTAATGTTTCTGCAATATCTTCAATTTCAAATCTCGTACTTTGCACTCTCGACTGCAAATCAGCTATTTTATTATCATAATTTGATGCTTGCAATAAAGAAGTATTAATTTTATAAAGATTTGGCAAAACATCACTTTCAAAAAGATTTTGAGCAATACTTGTATTACTTACAATTTTGCCAATATTGAGCAAAATTTGTCTTTTATTTTCAAGTTCTGCAAAATCTTCAACTGATGGATTAAAATTCTCTATCTCATCAATTTGATATTGCAATATATCAATTTCCATTAATCTTTCTTCATTACTTCCACCAAATTCATTCAGTTTTTTTTCTATTTCTTTAAGATTTGCAAATTGCTTGCAATATTCAGCAAAATCAGCAAAATTTGATATGTTTGAAAAATTATCAAGTATCTGCAAATGGCTATTAACATCAAAAATGGTTTGATTTTCATTTTGTCCATAACTATTCACAAGTGCTGATGATAATTCTCTAAGCATAGACAAAGTGGCAACTTGACCATTGATTTTTATTGAACTTTTGCCATCTTTTGTGTAAATTCTTGAAACAATTATTTCATCGTCATATTCCAAATCATATTTTTCACAAAAAGCCATGAAAAAACTTTTACAAAATTGGTTATCGAGCGAAAACTTCCCAGAAACTTTACAATCATCCGCACCACTACGTAACAAATTTTTATCTATTCTGTCTCCAAGAAGCAAGCCAATTGAATCAAGCAAAATAGACTTACCTGCACCCGTTTCGCCTGTAAGAACATTTAATGATGAGCCAAACTCTATTTCAATGCTTTCAATCAAAGCTACATTTTTTACACTAAGACTTTCTAACATGATTTTATTATATCATTTTAATAAATAATTTCAAAAGAATTCAATAGGATATATGCATAAAAAAACCGACTTAATTAAACTAATGTTTAATTAAATCAGTTAAAACATATCTGAAATTTTATCGCAAACATCATTTGCTTCTGCACTGTCAGGACAAATAACCATAACAGTTTCATCGCCATAAGTTGTACCAAGCACATTTTTCATATTTAATTTATCAACAAATGAACTTATTGCACCAGCAACACCTTTGAGAGTTTTGATAACAACAAGATTTTGAGCTGGCTTGATGCTTATGATTGCTTCTTTGTATATACCCATGTATTTGCCACTTACTTGTTGCTCTGAACTATCAACATAAGCATATTTGTATCTTTTGTCATCTGTCATAATTTTGATGAGACCAAGTTCTTTTATATCACGAGATATTGTTGCTTGTGTAATATCAAAATTAAGAGCACGCAATTCACGAACCAAATCGTCTTGTGTCTCAATCTCTTTTGCTTTAATAATCTCCAAAATTTTTGATTGTCTTGAACTTCTTGCCATTTTTATAAACCTCATTTTAGTCAGTAATTACTGACAATTTTAATGTTTTGAATAAATATGCATTTATATTTATTCATATCAAACAAAATAATTATACAATACATTTTATAATTATGCAAGTTATTTTTGCATATTTATTCATTTATTTTTTTATAAATATTTATAAAATTTTATAACTATAAATTTAGTTAGTTATAATTATACATTATAGTTATACAATTATAATTATAATATTCCAACACTCTACTTTTTGATACAAAAAAAGTGAGCATTTACTCACTTTTTAACTTTTTTAGTTTGCATAGTATGTATACATTTATTATTTACTCTTTTTGAAAATACTAATGAATTTTCCTACCCTAAATACAATTTTGTTGGCATTGGCAACTGCAATCCCCTTTCCTACTGCTTTTCCAAAAACTGTCATCGCTGCAATCAATGCACTGGCCGCAGCACCAATAAGTATTTTTTCAATATTTCCAGATATTGATATAGCCGCAACAATAGAAGCACCAATAGCACCACAAATAATTCCGCATGCATCTCCAATTATATCACAAAAGAAACTGCTTGCCTTGTCGGCATTTTTCAAAAGTAATAATGTCTCCTTTGCTCCCCTAATTTTTTTTGATGCCATGGCTGTTATTGGTGAAATATCCGCGCTTGTCATAGCAACACCAATCATATCACAAAATACAGCAATCAAGATAAACAATATCAAAACAACAATAGACAAAATAGTGATTAACAATGATTTTGTACTTGTCAATAACAACTCACTCAAAACCGAAAAACAAAATGAAAGCACTATCGTTATAAAAAATATTTTTACACACCACTTCCATTTTACATTTGACTTTTTGGGTTGTTCTTGTTTTTTCTCTTTTTCCTTTTCTATTTCAACTTCCATATAACTTCCATAAAAAAACACTTAGTAAGACAATATCATGAGTAAACCTTGCACCTTAGGTTCGGTAGGATTTCCCATAAAGCAACTTGCTGTCGCCAAACAAGCAGTTTCCTTTTAATGCTTTAATATCACCGAATAGCCACTTAGAATACACTATAATCCCCATGATATCTCATACGAACAGTCTAGAAGTTTTCCTTGACAAAATGAGTTGTTCTTAGCTTATTTTGCAAATCTGTATTTCATTCACCAATAATATCTATTGTTAGCGCTAAACAATTTGATATTCAGATATGAAATCCGTACACTTCACTCAAAGCAAGCTACTCTGCACACAGCTTTTTGTTCACCGCATTGCAGGTTTAATCCTAATTAGTAATTATGACATCACCTTTCAGGTCTCCACGATTTTTGGGCTGACATTATATGCCATTACAATGGACCCACAAATCTTAACTCCCAGCATTTGCACCGGTTTGGGCAACCAGAGCAAACACCAGAAACTTCATCGATGTGCTCTTCGACGCCTTAATATCGTCTTCCAAACAAGTCATTTTGACTAGAATACTGCATCTTACTTGTGTAATTATATTATATCATATTATTTTTATAAAATCAAGTATTACTGCACCAAACTAATTCAGTCCAACTTTTCTTCATGAAATTTTTCTAAATCTTGCTTGATTTTGTAAACTTTTCCAGTTTGTTCATTCAAATATACACTACACTCTTTATATATGTTTTCAGCATTTTCATATAACTTTACTGCTTCATCAAGTGGCAATTTATCATTTGCAAGTCTTTCAACAATTTCATTTAATTCTGCTATTTTCTTTTCATAATCCATATCATACCTCATCATTATTTATCTTTATCAATTATTTCAGCATTTACTGCTCCATCTGCAAAATATATCTTTATTTTATCTCCCAGATTTAACAATTTACTCTTATCTATTGGCTGTTTATTTCTCTCAACCCTAGCATAACCAATATTTAATATTTTTGTTGGATTCAAATTTTGCAATTTTTGATTTAACAAAGCAATATCATTTGATTTTTTATCAATAAAATTTTGCATAGTATTTTGAATTCTACTATTAATTGTCAGTAATTCCGTGCTTTTTAATATAATCTTATTTTGCATAGTACTTGAAATGTTTTGCATAAGCAAATCAAGTTGCATTTTTCTATCTGCTCTATCTTTTGTGAGTAATTCGGCCGCTGCTGATGGTGTTGGAGCTCTTAAATCTGCCACAAAAGCACATAATGTGAAATCAGTCTCATGTCCAACAGCACTCACAACAAACTTTTTACAGTCATAAATTGCCCTTACAACACTTTCAGCATTAAAGTTTTGCAAATCTTCATCACTTCCACCACCACGTCCAACAATTATTGCATCAACTTTGTCATAATTAGAGAAAAATTCAATACCCTTAACAATTTCAGCATCGGCGCCAATTCCTTGCACTTTTATTGGATACAATACAATATCTTGTGCAGAATTTCGCCTTGACACAACATTGATAATATCATGTATGACAGCACCAGTTTCGCTTGTTACAACACCAATTCTGTCAATCTTTTTTGGTAAAGATTTTTTGTGTTCAACGTCAAAAAGTCCTTCTGCTTGCAATTTATTTTTTAGTTCTAAAAATCTTTTATATAGTTCACCTTCGCCAAATGGTTTAATCCTTACTGCATTAAAGTTTAACTTTCCACCTTTGATGTAATACTTTGGTGTGCCAGTAACAATAACTTTGTCGCCAATTTTGGGTATATAGTTTTCGACACCAAAAAGCACACAATTAAGCATTGCGTTTTCATCTTTTATAACAAAAAATGCGTTATTACCAGAAATACCAAAACTAGATACTTCTCCAATAACGTCGATATTATAAAGCAATGTTTCCGCATCAAAAATCTGCTTTATATAGCCAGCAAGCATAGATACACTAATTGGCTGTCTTTCCATCAATTTCCCCTTTATTTACACTAGC
>CADBPU010000024.1 GCA_902796635.1 uncultured Eubacteriales bacterium
AGTTTTGAGCATAGACTTTGCACCTATAAAAAAATTATAACAAATATTTGGAGTAAAAATGGAAGATACTAAATTACAAAAAATGAAAGAACTTGTCGAAATAATCAACTATCATAATTATAACTATTATAGCTTGGATAATCCCACAATCAGCGATGCGGAGTGGGACAAGCTTTATGACGAACTTTTGGCTCTTGAAAAAGAGACAGGTGTCGTTTTGGAAAACAGCCCATCAAAAAGAGTTGGCGGCGAAATTTTGTCATCTTTCAAAAAATATACTCACGAAGTCAATTTGTATAGTTTGGAAAAATGTAATACTTTTGAAAGATTACGCGAATGGGTTGATTCAATCAAAAAACAAAATCAAAAAACTGAATTTTTTGTTGAATATAAGTATGATGGACTTACTGTTAGTTTGACGTATGAAAATGGCATTTTGGTTAGTGGTGCAACACGTGGCAACGGAAGCGTGGGCGAAGATGTCACAGCACAAGTCAAAACAATCAGGACAGTTCCGCTCACAATTGATTATAAAGGTAAAGTGATTGTTCAAGGTGAAGCAATAATGAAATTAAGTGAACTTTCAAAATACAACAAAACAGCTGACGAGCCACTTAAAAATGCTAGAAATGCTGCTGCTGGTGCTGTTAGAAACTTAGATCCAAAAATCACAGCAAGTAGAAATTTGGACGTAATATTTTACAGCATAAACTATATTGACAACACAGAAATCAAATCACAAGTTGAAATGTATGAATTTTTGAAAAATAATAAGTTTAATGTAGAAAAAAAATGGCAACTTTGCTCAACTTACGAAGAGATTGAAAATGCAATCAATGATATTGATAACATAAAAAGTAGTCTTGACTTTTTGATTGATGGTGTTGTTATAAAAGTTAATGACATTGCAGAAAGAAAATTGTTTGGCTACACAGCAAAATTTCCAAAATGGGCAATAGCATATAAATATGCCGCCGAAGAGATGAGCACAAAACTTAATGGTATAACTTGGCAAGTTGGCAGAACGGGAAAGATGACACCCATAGCAGAAATTGAGCCGGTTGAACTTGCAGGTGCAACAATCAAAAGAGCAACATTAAATAACTATAACGATATTTTAAGAAAGAAAATCAAACTTTATGACTATGTGTTTGTAAGACGTAGCAACGAAGTTATACCAGAGATTTTGGGAGTTGCAAGAGAAACTGCGGAAAGCACGCCAATCCAAAAGATTGACACATGCCCAAGTTGTGGAAGTAAACTTGTTGAAATTGGTGCTAATCTGTTTTGCGTAAACACATATCATTGCCCAGAGCAAATAAAAGATAGAATAACACATTATGCATCTCGTGATGCCATGAACTTGGTTGGATTGCGTGATAAAACAGTTGCACAACTATATGAAATTTTGCATGTATCAACTGTTGCTGATTTATATAATCTCACAGCAGACGACCTATCTAAACTTGAAGGTTTTAAGGATAAAAAAATCACAAATTTGTTAGATGCTATCGAAAAATCAAAAGATGTTGAGCTCAGCCAATTTATTTATTCTCTTGGCATACCAAATATTGGTAAAAAGAGTGCAAAACTGCTTGCAAAAGAATTTAAGACCTATGAAAATTTCAAAAATGCAAAGATAGAAGACATTAACAATATTTTCACTTTTGGCGACGTTATGAGCGAAGCAATTGTTGAGTATTTTGAAAACGACAACAATTTGCAAATTATTCAAAAATTGTTTGATAGTGGTGTAAAGATAAAAGAGTATGTACAGAAATCAACACAAAAACTTTCAAGCATGACATTTGTTTTGACAGGCACACTGCCAACACTTTCAAGAGAAGATGCAACCAAAATAATAGAAGATAATGGTGGTCAAGTGTCATCATCGGTCAGCAAAAAAACAGATTTCGTTTTGCTTGGAGAAAATCCAGGTTCAAAACTTCAAAAAGCACAAGAACTTGGCATTAAAATTATTATTGAAGCAGAACTTAAAAAAATGGTAGAATAATTTTATAAATTATTAAGTCAATAAAAAAGTTGAAAAAATAAAAATATTTATATATAATACATGTGAAAAAAGGAAGGATAAAATGGAATATAAAAGAGTTGTTATTGACGGATATGGTGGAGATAACGCACCCGTAGAAGTTGTTAAGGGCATAAAAAAGGCACTTGATAATATTAATGATTTGAAAGTTGTTATCACAGGTAAGCAAGAAGAATTGCTTGCCATTGCAAAAGAAAATGGACTTGAAAATTGTGATAGACTTGAAATTGTTGACGCAAAAGATGTTATAACAAATGATGATACTCCAACAGTTGCAATCAAGACAAAAACAGAAAGCTCACTTGTCAAGGCATTTGATGTTTTGAAAAATAATGAAGATGTCATCGGTCTTGTGTCAGCAGGTAGCACAGGTGCAGTACTCACAGGTGGATTTTTGAAAATTGGAAGAATTAAGGGTGTTTCTCGTCCAGTTCTTGCACCAATCATGCCAACAATTGCTGGCACACCAGTAATTTTGACAGATAGCGGTGCAAATATGGATTGCAAACCAATAAACCTTTTGCATTTTGCACTTATGGCAAGCAAATATAGTGAAATTATGTTTGGCAAAAAAAATCCAAAAGTAGCACTTCTTAGTGTTGGTACAGAAGACCACAAAGGTAATGAACTTGTCAAAAAAACATTCCCATATATGAAACAGATTGGAATAAACTTTGTTGGCAATATGGAAGCAAGAGATTTGCTTTCAGGTGAATTTGATGTTGTTGTTGCAGATGGCTTTGCCGGAAATGTTGCATTAAAATCTTGTGAAGGCACACTCAAAGCATTGCTTGGAATACTAAAAAGTGATATCAAATCGCACACAGCAAGCAAAATTGGATATCTCTTTATGAAAGGTACTTTCAAACGTCTTAAAGCAAAATTTGACTATGACAAATATGGTGGTTCCCCATTTTTGGGTATAAACAAACTTGTTATTAAATGCCATGGTAGCAGTAAGGCAGAGAGTTTTTATCAATCAATCAAGCAGGCATACACTTTAGGCCAAAGCGATATTGTTAGTTCAGTTGCAGAAAGCGTAAATAATCTTGACATTAAAATTGAAGAGTAATTAGATTTTTAATTATATAAAAATTATAGTGGATTAACCATGGAAACAAATATAAAAGCAATCGAAAATATTATAGAATATAAATTCAAAAATGAGAACTTACTAAAAACTGCATTTACACATAGTTCTTTTGCAAACATACATAATTTGCAAAGCAATGAAAGATTGGAGTTTTTGGGAGACAGCGTTCTCAATTTTTGCACAACAAAATATTTGTATCAAAATTTTGAATTTACTGAAGGTGATAGCAGTAAGATTAGGGCATTTGTTGTTAGTAGTGAATATGTTAGTGAATATATAAAAAATAATAAACTGATTGACTATCTTTCTTGCCATAATTTTAATCCAAAAAATTCTACAAATGTTATGGGCGATTTGTATGAAGCAATTATTGGCGCAATGTTTTTAGATAGCAATTTTGATACATGTGAAAAGTTTATTGAAAAAAGTCTAAAATTTTCAAAAGAGTTATTTAATCAAATACATCTGCAAACAAAGGACTATAAAACTGAACTTCAAGAATATGTGCAAGGGCAAGAAAAAATGACACTTGAATATATACTTATTGACAAAACTGGTCCAGCACATTTGCCAGAGTTTACTATGGCAGTTGAAATTGATGGCAAGCAATACGCTAAAGCCACTGCAAAAAGCAAAAAAGAAGCAGAAAATCTTGTTGCACAAAAAGCACTTGAAATATTAAAAAAATAATTGTAAAGATACTTAGTAAGTATCTTTTTTTTGTTAAAAATAACCAAATTAATTTAATAAATTTACTATAACCCCTTTGCAAAAAGGTTGATATATGATATAATCATATATAATGGAATAATATTGCAAATATTTTTTATTTATTTGTAATGATTTTAACATTGTATCTACTTTTTGGGGAGAAAATTACTTTGAAATTTAAGCGTATTGAACTTATTGGTTTTAAGAGTTTTGCAGACAAAACTGTTATAAATTTTGACGATGGAATAACAGCCATTGTTGGTCCAAATGGTTGCGGAAAGAGTAATGTTGCTGACGCAATCCGTTGGGTTTTGGGAGAACAAAGTAGCAAGCTTTTGCGTGGCTCATCCATGCAAGATGTTATTTTTAATGGAACACAAACCAGAAAGAGTTTGAGTTATACAGAAGTTTC
>CADBPU010000025.1 GCA_902796635.1 uncultured Eubacteriales bacterium
CATTTTGTTGCAGTATTCACAACAAGCAAAACTTTTCCTTTATATTTTGATAGACTGACTTCTTCCCCACTTTGTGCTAAAACCTTAAAATCATAAATATTCATATATATTTCTCCTTATAATTATTTTTCTAAATATGCAGTAAATGGGCCAGAATTTGTTTGTTTTATGACCATATGTTCGCCAAAAACACCCATTTTTACAATCAAATTGTACTGCTCCTTCAAAATTTTCGCAAGTTTTTCATATCTCTTTTTTGCAATCTTAAAAGCTTCGGCATTAGTAAAACTTGGCCTATTGCCATGATAAAATTCTCCTGCCAAAGTAAATTGAGAAACCAATAGAATTTCTCCACTAATATCTTTAACAGACAGATTTGTTTTGCCATTTTCATCAGCAAAAATTCTAAGTGAAGAAATTTTTTTTGCAAAAAAATCAAGATTTTGTTCATCATCGCCCTTTTCTTCACCAAAAAATATAACTAGACCTTTGCCTATTTTAGATATAAGTTTTTCATTAACCGTAAGCGTAGCATCGTCTACAACTTGAATAACCATTTTCATATTTAATTTCCTTTTGTAGTTTTATTATATCATTTTTTTATTGTTGTGTCTTGATTTTGAAAAAAAGATATAAAAAATACAGAGACAAATCTCTGTATTATTTTTATAATATAAAATATTATCTCTTGCTGTATTGTGGAGCTTTTCTTGCCTTTTTGAGACCATATTTCTTTCTTTCTTTTGCTCTTGCATCTCTTGTAAGGAAACCTGCTTTTTTGAGTTCATCTTTGTATTGTTCGTTTACTTCAACAAGACCTCTTGCAATAGCATGACGAATTGCACCTGCTTGACCAGTAAGTCCACCACCTTGAACGTTAACCAAAACGTCAACTTTTTCTTCAAGTCCAAGCAAAACAAGTGGTTGTTTTACTATATATTGAAGTGTACCAAGACCAAAATATTCTTCAAGTGGTTTTTCATTTACTGTGATAAGGCCTTTTCCGTTTTCCAAAACTCTAACACGTGCAACACTACTCTTTCTTCTTCCAGTGTTTATTGGTTGTGCTTTTTTTACTACTTTCTTTGGCATATTATATCAACTCCTTCAAAACAAGTTTTTCTGGTTTTTGAGCAACTTCTTTATAGTTTGCATCTTTATAGCAATGCAATTTCAAAAGCATTTTTCTGCCTAGATTGTTTTTTGGCATCATGCCTTTAATTGCAAGTTCAAGTGCCTTTGTGCTATCCTTTGCCATAAGGTCTTTGTATTGAACTTCTTTCATATTTCCAGCATAACCAGTGTGATGTCTGTAAAGTTTTTGTTCAAGTTTTTTACCTGTCAAAACCATTTTATCTGTGTTTATAACAACAACATAATCACCCAAATCTGTGTTTGGTGTGTAAGTTGGTTTGTTCTTTCCTCTAAGTATCATTGCAACTTGGCTTGCAAGTCTTCCAAGTACCAAGCCTTCTGCGTCAATTAAATACCATTTTTTTGGTGTTTCAGCCACTTTTGGCATTATTGTTTTCATTTTATCCTCCAAATATGAATCTAACATATAACAAATTTAACCAATCATTGATAAGATGATTAATTAGCAAAATGCAAAATTTGTTTTTAGCATAAATTGCCAAGGGGCTAATCTCAACAAAAAAATGCCTATGTTTTAGACTGATATAGTCTACAACACAAAAGCACTTTTGTCAACTGGTTTTTAGAAAAAATAATATTTTAATATTATATTTTTTTGTATTATCAATACTTCACACTTTTCAAAAATAGTGCGTGCGCTGGAACGAGATATCCGGCTTTTTCTCTCTTTTGACTTTCAAGAGCAAATTTTACATCTTGAACTGTTTTTCTGCCATAGCCAACTTCAAGCAGTGTGCCAACAATTATGCGCACCATATTGTACAAAAAACCATTGCCAGAAACTTCAATATTAATATCATTTTGCTTCTTTTCTATTTTTATATCATAAATATGTCTTTCAAATGTTTTTGTTTGTGCACCAGCGCTAGCAAATGCCTTAAAGTTGTGAGTTCCACACAAAACTCTTGATGCCTGTTTCATAAGTTCTACATTTGGCATTGTTTTAAGCCAATATGCGTGCTCTTTAATTGGCAACTGAACTGGGCTGACATACATCTCATATTGATAAATTTTCTTTTTTACATCAAAACGTGCGTTGAAATTGTTTGAAACTACTTTTGCTTCCAAAAAACTGATATCGTCTGGCAAAAATTGATTAACTGCAAAAGGTATTTTGTTTGCTGGAATTGTTAATTCA
>CADBPU010000026.1 GCA_902796635.1 uncultured Eubacteriales bacterium
ATACAAGTGGTCAATGCTTGGAACTATAACTCCATTTTCCCATCTAGTTATGGTTGAATTACTGACACCCAATTCTTTTCCTAATTTTTCTGTCGATAAATGTTTTATTTTTCTCAATTCTTTTAATCTATCACAAAATTCTTTCATATTTTATATTATAGTGCGAATATGCAGAAAATACTTGACATCTGCGAATACGCACTATATAATATATGTGCGAATACGCAGAAAAAGAAAACATTTTGTTTAGATTCTCACCCCATTTTGAATTACTACTCGCAATTTCAAAATGTGTCAGAATGACATTAAAAAATTTTTCACTACACTTTTGTAGTCCTGACAAAAATATTAATTATATGTGATAAATTATAAATAAGAACTGCGTAGTTTATATAATAATGGAGGTTAAATGAAAAAGGAATACATAAAAAAAGATTTAATCAAACAATATCTAAAAGATAACAATTTATCGAAAACGGCATTTTGCAAAAAATGTAAAATTTCCCCAGCAACTTTCAAAAAGATTATTGAGCAAGATATGAATGTAAATATTGTCAGTATTTTTAAGATTGCTTTTGCTATGGAAATAAGAGTGCATGAAATATTTTGTGATAAAAAATAAAAAAAGCGCCATTTTATTAGGCGTTTTTTATTTGCTTAAATTAAACATTAAGCAATCTGCAAATACTGTGGTTAACAATCATGAATACAAGGTCAAGTATCCAAACAATTGTGAATCCGAAAACAAGACGGATAATACCAGCAACAATTTTTCCTTCTTGGAATCTTGTAACTGCACCACACAACCAAGATGTTACAGGAATAATTGCAAGAATCAAACTTACAATCCAATCCAATCCAAAATAATCTTTGCTATGTTGTTTTGCCATTTTTTTCATCTCCTTTCTTTTGTATATCTATATTATACACTTTTTAGTTTTAGAACACAAACAAAAAAATAAAATTTATTTAATTAATTTATAAGAAACTTTTTTGTTATTATTTGCTTTGTCTATTGTTTAATTAAATTATTTGTAAAATTAAATTTGAATATTACAGGCATTGTGATAGAATATTATTGTAGAAACATGTAGATAAAGGAGTAATTATGATAGATTTAGATGATATTCAAAAACAGGTTATAGAAAACAAGATAAAGCATGGTTGGAGCACAACGGACGTAAAGGGTGAATTTTGCTATTTGTATGGTGAAGTAAGCGAGGCGTATGATGCATGGCTCAAAAAGAAAGATGACCTTGGCGGTGAACTTGCAGATGTTGCAATATATCTTTTGGGGCTTTCTTCATTTTTGGGTTTTTCTCTTGAAAAGGAGATATTAAAAAAACTTGAAATAAACAAACATAGAGTATACAAATATGTTGATGGCAAAGAAATCAAATACGACGAT
Organism: uncultured Eubacteriales bacterium; assembly: GCA_902796635.1. Taxonomy (GTDB): domain Bacteria; phylum Bacillota; class Clostridia; order Christensenellales; family UBA1242; genus UBA9845. Next base: position 1,409 of record CADBPU010000026.1, read on the forward strand.
AGAGACATAAAAGATTAAAAAATTGTCGACAAATGTCAAGAAACATTTTTGATATTTAATATGACTTGATAAATACTTATATTCAAAGGAGAAAGGGTTATGAAGTTTAATTTATATTTGCAAAACAAGGGCAAAAAAGAGTTGCTTGGTGGTTTTGATACATTTGAAAATGCAGAAAAGTTTTTATTTGAACATGCAAAAAAACTAAGTTTAAGTAAAAGTGGAGTAAAAGTCGAAGAACTTGCAGAAACCCACAAGAAATATCATTTTGATAATTGCGAAGATGTTTTTTCAATCATCAAGCATATAGAAGTTGTTGCTGCAATAATCATAAAAGATGGCAAAGTGTTTACAACTCAACGTGGCTATGGTGAGTTTAAGGACGGGTGGGAGTTTCCCGGTGGCAAAATGGAAGTTGGTGAAACCATGCAACAAGCACTTGAAAGAGAACTTAGAGAAGAACTTGCCATAAAAGTGAAAGCTAGTGATTTAATCAAGACTATTGAATATGAATATCCAAAATTTCAACTCACTATGCATTGTCTTAAAACAGAGATTTTGGAAGGCGAGCCAAATTTGCTTGAACACGAAGACGCAAAGTGGGTAAACAAAGCAGAAATTGATAATGTCGCATGGCTACCTGCTGATTTGGAAGTTATAGAAAACATCAAAAACATGTTGTAAAAATAAAAAATTGCTCAATAAGAGCAATTTTTAGTTGTAGAACAGTGCAAGTTCACATCGAACTAATTTTATTATAAAAAATGTTCCGAACCTACTGGTTCGAAACATTCCGGTTTGGTAGAACAGTTTATTACCACATCGAACCAATTAAATAAAAGCATTATAGTTATAGATTTTGTTGACTATTTTTGAATTTTTGCTATTTTTGATAATTGGCATTTTTTGCAAAAAAATATTATCAAAAATTTCTACAAATAGTGATACAAAATTGCAAAATATATGATATAATAAAAATATCTTATTATTGTTTGGAGGGTTTTATGGAAAAAACCAATAAGAAAAATTGGATAGTTAGTGGATTGCTTGTGCTTGCTTTTGTTTTTGGGCTTTTGACTTTTTTGGGAGTGAAATCACCAGAGCAAAAAGTTTATGCAACAGATACTTTTGTTGCAGGTTCAGAACTAAAAATAGAGACAATTAAAGGTGGGAAACATTCCACAACATTTGCAGGTGGCAAATATTTGCACCTTGACCCAATTGATAAAAATCATTACACAAATAGTGTAAGTGCAAATGCAGATATGGAATACGATGAAACAACTGGTGTTCTCAAAATTTTTGAAACAGAAAATACAGATGATGTTTTTGATAGATATATATCTATTATTGCAACCAATACAACTGCAAAAAAACTTACAATCAAGGATTATGTTGGTATAAAGTTGTATGTTTTAGATTTTCATAATGGTGACCTGACCATAACAAATGGTGAAGATTGTCATAATATTGGGCTTGCTTGTCAAAACAAAATATCAATAACGGGCAAACTGACAATTTGTGGAGAAATTGAATGTTCTTTTTCATCAGCTAGTGTTGTGGGATTATATCCTGATTCAAATTCGTGGGTTTCAGCCAATGAATTGGAAATTTTAGATTCTGCTGCTTTGAGAGTTATGCCTTATAGCAGCAACAATACCTATACCTGTGCTGTTAATGTAGGATATCTTACTTTAAATACTGATGGATATTTATATATAAATGCTAATGGCAATACTAACAATTCATTTACATATGTTTTATATGTTGCATATCAGGTTAATTTCACAAAATGTTTGTATATATATCTTTCTTCACCACTTGACACAGTTGCATCTCTCACAAATTCAACATATTTAAAAAATGCTGTTGATACTGCACCAATTGAAGGATATGATGCTGTAATCAATCGTGTTAAAACCGGAAAATATGGTGATTACGGCGAAGATTTGTATAGAAGAGAATATGATTTATCTAGACTATTTAATGTTACATATAATTCAAATGGTGGCACTGGAACAATAAACAGTGAAGATGTGAGATATAATGGTAAACTAAAACTTCCTGCTTGCACATTCACAGCCCCTGTTGGCAAACAATTTGCTGGTTGGGCAGTTGGTAGTGCTGATGCAACACCACTGAGAACTCCTAGTATGCAGATTCAAATTAAGGAACCAACAGTGATTTATGCGGTTTGGGAAGATGTGCCAAGAGAATTTACAAGTGTGCCATCAAATGCAACAAAACAAGTTGGACAAAGTTATACTGCAACTTGGACAGTGAATTTTGATGCAGTTGAATATGCTGTTTGCATTTGGAACGGCTCTGCTTGGCAAGAACTATATCATTATGATGCTAATACAACAACTGCAGGAACTCAAATGAGTTATGACATAACAAGCGATGTTGCTGGTGAAAAGAGATACACCATTGATTGTTATTATGATGAATTTAATTGTTTGACAAGTGATGAGTTTGTTATCACTTGGGAAGCAGCACCAGTAGACGAACTTACAGGAACAGTTGCAATAAATGGAAATCTCAAATATGGCGAAACTCTTACAGCAGTTTTGTCAGGGGACAACAACACAGGAACACTCTCTTACGAGTGGCGTAGAAATGGCGAAACAATTTCAGGAGCAACAAATAGCACATACACACTTACACAAGACGATATTGGCTATACAATGAGTGTTGTGGTAAGAAGTAGTGTAGAAAGTGGCTCTCTTGTGGGAACAGCAGCATCAATAATTGACAAAGCAGATGGACCAAATGCACCAACAGGAATTACAGCAACTGCTTGCACCACAAATGCAAATAACAATGGAACACTTGTTGGCATAACAGCAGAAATGGAATACAAATTAAGTTCAAGCGAAGATTGGACTGCTGGAACAGGAGCAACAATCACAAATCTTGCAAACGGAACATACAATGTTAGATACAAAGCAACAGCAACACACAAAGCAGGAGCAAGTGCAAATGTTGTCGTAAATGCTTACAATGCTCCAACAGAATATGGAATTACAGTTGTTGATGGTGGGGCAAATGTTCTTTCAGCAGAAGCAGGAACAACAATCACAATAACAGCAGACGAAGCACCAAGTGGCTATGTGTTTGACAAATGGACTTCAACAGATGGTGTTGTGTTTGCAGATGAAAATAGTGCAACGACAACATTTAATATGCCAAGCAAAGCAGTTACAATCACAGCAACATACAAACTTGCAGTTGCACCAGAGCCAGAAGCAAAAGGTGGACTTGGAGCCGGTGCAGTTGTTGCAATTGTTCTTTCAAGTTTGATTGTGGCAAGTGTTGGTGGCTTTGCAGTTTACTGGTTTGTAATCAAAAAGAAAACTTGGGCTGACTTTGTTGCATTGTTCAAGAGAAAATAAAAGATAAATAAAAACAAAATGACTTGCAAATGCAGGTCATTTTTTACATAAAAAAACCAGTCCGAAAAGGTGTTCGAACTGGTCCGGTTTGGTAGTCCCAAGCGGATTCGAACCGCTGAAACCACCTTGAAAGGGTGGTGTCTTAACCGCTTGACGATGGGACCACATAGATATTTTTGTTAGTTTTGAACCAAAACATAATTGGTAGCGGTGGGTGGGCTCGAACCACCGACCTCCCGGGTATGAGCCGAACGCTATAACCAACTAAGCTACACCGCCAAACTAACTG
>CADBPU010000027.1 GCA_902796635.1 uncultured Eubacteriales bacterium
AAGTGTGTTCCTTTTGTTGTGACTGGCGTTACAATTAACGACAATGGAAACAATCTTTTGATTGTTTCTCAAACAAAGCCAAGAGATATTTCTGCAAAATTGATTTATGAATATGATACAACACTTGAAGAGACTGATGAGAAATATATAAGCATTAAAAATTCAGTTGAAGAAATAGAGACAGATATGACAAAAACACTTTCTTATTGGTTTGCAAGAAAGCAAGGAGAAATTTACTATACTATACTTACAACTAATGATGGAAGCTATTTGAATTTTAGAGTTTTGAAAGTTAATAAACAAGCAGGTGATAGTGAAAAATTTATTGCATTAAGCGGAAAAATTATTGATACAAGCGTTGTGCTTTATTGTGAATTAGGAATAAAGTATAATACTGAAAATAATTTGCCAGTTTCACAGCAACCAGATGCGGAATCTAAAATAGGCGACCATGAGATTGGACTTGTAAAATTTGGAGATAACAACTACATACAATATTTACAAGATGATATAACAGTAAATTTTGTTAGAGATGTATCAGAAGAATCTGCAATACCTATTGAAGACGAAGATGATTTTAATGCTATGGTTAATGGTAGTGAAGGACATGTTGTATATTATGCACTAAATAAAGATATTGTATTAAACAATTATCAACCAAAGAACTTGGAATATGTTAGCTTGAATGGTAATATGCACACAATAACAATCAATAGTTTTGACACTATTAATAGTCAAGAGAATGAAGATATTGTGTATCGTTCAAATTATGGATTATTCACATCAATAGACCAAAATTCTGTTGTTAAACATTTGACGGTTCATTATAATGGCTTGGTTGCTGAAAATGTTGTAAATGTTGATAATACTAATGAACTAATAACTTATAACAAAGATGACAATAATCAAGCAAAAAATATTGATTTTAATCTTACCGATTTCTATTTTGCTGGATTGAGCGTTGTAAATTATGGAATTATTTATAATGTATCAATAGAAGGTAGCGAGTTATCATTTGTTAACAACATCAGCAATTCAAGTTTTGTTGCTGGTTTGGTTGTTACAAACAGCGGTTATATCTCATATTCAAAATCATCTTTGCCATTAAAAACAAATTGTGGTCAAATTGCTGGTCTAGTTCTTACAAATTCTAAAAAGATTTCAAATTGTAAAGTTGTTTTTGAAAATGAAAAAAGAATTGAAAATACACTTTCAACAAGCACAAACACACTTACTGGTGGTTTTGTCGCAAAGAATAGTGGTGAAATATTTGGTTCTTATATAACAACTCAAAGTGGTATTGCATATGGCTCAAATAATTCTGTTGCAACCGTAAAATCTAATTCTAATGTTGGTGGATTTGTTAACGAAAACACAGGTATAATTTCAAATTGTTATTCTAACATTGCGGTAAGCAGTGAAACTCGTTCAAGTGGATTTGTTTACAACAATTCTGGTGATATAACAAGTTCATATTCTTCAAGTAAAATTGAAAGTTCAAGCGTTGTGCACACACCATTTACTGGTACAGATAACAAAAATTTATACTTGAATACGGGCAATATCAATGATTGCTATTATATTGGTGAATATGGTTCATATAAAGATACAGAATATGCAACACAAGTCGAATTAGATAATGCAAATTCAAAATCAAATTACAATAAATTTGTGTTTACAGAAAATAATGATGATTATTTCAAAACTCCAACAGGTATTTGGAGAATGGAAAATGGTTTGCCACATCTTGTTGATGCTGACTTGAATATTCATTCTTATCAATACTTGGATGAAAACAATAAAATTGTTGAAGAATCTTCATCTGTATACAAATATAATTGGCAATTTATTGATGAAAACGACCATCCAACAGTTGGTTTTGGCGAAGGTGCTGATTATGGTGGAAAATATCGTATAAATCCAAGAATTATTACTGATATTTCAACTTGGAACGATTATATTTTGGTTCGCAACACAAATGAAAATGAGAAAAACTATTTTGTAGTCGTCAAAGATATCTCTGCAAAACTTGACGATAATATCGCGAGCAGTCAACAGACATTCCATGATGGCGTTTTGCTTGGCTCAAATATGGAAATAAGCAATTTGTATTTAAGAGCAACACAAAATGATATCAGCAAAACATTTGGTTTGTTTGGAACTGTAAGCAATTCATATATCAAAGATTTGAATATTAGTGTTAAACAAATTGCTGCAAACAATTCAAACTGTGTCGGTATACTTGCAGGATATATAAATAATTCAAAGATTAGCAATATCAATATTGATGCAGCAGATGTAGTTATTCAAGGCAGAATTATGGTTGGTGGCTTTGTTGGAATTATCAATAATTCACAAATAACCAAAGTTGATGTTATAGGTAGTGTAAATGCAAGTTATAAGAGTAATTTGACAACAATGTATAATTATGTTGATAGTGATTTGAAAGTATTGGTTGATAAACAATCAAATAGTAATAATGATAATCAATTAAATAGTGATATCGAAAATCAATCAAACACAGATTATGAATTATATTATTCTTACGCTGGTGTGTTTGCTGGTGCTATTATAGGAAATACTAGTGTAGCAAAATACATAAACATAACTGGCGATAACAAAGTTATTGGATATTATGCTGGTGGTCTTGTTGGATTGATTGGACAAGGGGCGCAAGTCGTTTTAGGTAGTGTAATTATTGCTCCAAATCAATACATAAGAGCATATAGTATTGGTGCAGGATTGGTTGGCGAAAATAGGGGAATTATTGATAGATGTTATGTAGAAAACGCAAATCAACAAGCAATAGATGTCGACACAAGAAATACACTTACAACTGATAGAAATATGACATTCT
>CADBPU010000028.1 GCA_902796635.1 uncultured Eubacteriales bacterium
CAAGCGAGGTTCCACTTTCCAATTCCTTTATTGCAGATGAAATACTCTTTTCTGCTTCTTTCAAAGCATTGGCATGTCTTGTATTTGTAATTAAAAGTCCACCAGAAAGCATATTTTTGTTGACAACCAAATTGTATATGTCTTCTTTCAATTTCAAAACTCTTTCGTTTCTTATTGCACTTATCTCAATCATCTTATCAAAAGTTTTATTGATTTTTTTTGGCAAATCAATTTTGTTGATAACATATAGAACAATCTTGTTTTTTACTAATTTCAAAATCTTTTCATCATCTTTTTCTATTGGCTTACTGCCATCAAGCACAACCAAAATGATGTCTGCACTTTTTACGCTTTGTTCGGCTCTTTCAATACCTATTCTTTCTACAATACTTTCTGCTTCTCTAATGCCTGCTGTATCGATTACATTAAAAGAAAGATTTTTGTAGACATAATTATCTTCAATCGTATCTCTTGTTGTTCCTGCAATATCTGTAACGATTGCTCTGTTATAGCCAACAAGTGCATTGAGCAAACTGCTTTTGCCTGCGTTTGGCTTACCTAAAATCAAAACATTAATTCCGTTTTTTACAAGTCTGCCTGTGTCAACTGTTGCAAGCAATTCATCAATTTTTTCTTTACATGTCAAAAGTTCACTTTTGATTTCTTCTGCTGTTGAATAGTCTATATCTTCTTCTGGATAATCAAGAGCAACTTCCACCTTTGCTTCGCAATCTGTCAGCATGCTTTGAACAGAATTTACTTTTTCTTTTAATTTTCCTATCATAAGATTATAGCCAGCTTTTACGGCTTCTTCGCTTTGGGCGTTTATCATATCAATAACACCTTCGGCGCTATCCAAACTCATTTTTCCATTGACAAAAGCTCGTTTTGTGAATTCTCCACTCTCTGCAAGAACTGCGCCTTTTGACAAAAGTTCATTTAATATTCCATTTGCAATGATGATACCACCATGACATTGAATTTCAACCATCTCTTCACCTGTATAAGAATATGGCTCTTGAAACCAAACAACAAGCGCTTTTTCATTAAAATTTTGAGTGTTAACTTCCACAAGATACATTTTTCTTGCTTCCATCTTTTTTGTGTCAAACTTTGTGATTTTTTGCAAAATCTTTTTGCTTTCACTGCCACTCATTCTCACAACGCTTATCCCACCATTGCCTATTGGCGTACTTATTGCACAAATTGTTTTTTCTTTTTTCATATTTTTATTATATCACAAAAAAAATAAATACAAATTTATTTTATATAATTTTTCAATTACAAAATATTAAAAAAGCCAAACATTATGTTTGACTTGTTTTTATAAACTTTTTTCTTCTTCCTTTTTTCTTTCAAGTTCATATATTCTTTCTCTTTTTACTCTTTCAACTTTATTCATAACATTGTTTTCTATTTTATTCATTGTAAAATGGTCAGCGAGTTTTAATCTCTCTTGTGTTTCTAAAACTTGTTGAGTTTTTACTGAACGAACTTCGCATGTTGATTCGGCAATAAGATATGCAAAATAATATGCTGTAATTTTGTCATCAACACCTGCTTTTTGAAAATCACAAACATGTGGTTTTATATCATGTTTTGTGTATAGTATTGGTATTAAAATTCCTGTACCCAACTCATCAACAACAAAATCATCACCATTTTTAATCATTTCAAGAACTATATTTACTGTGTTTTGCAATCCTAATTTCATAGTATCTCCTATTACATTATAATTATATTATGCAAAGTGCAATTTGTCAATATCAAATTTAGCCATCATAATCTTCATTAGATTTTGCCATATATTCCCTTAATTTTAGATATTTTTCTCTAAATGCTTTTGAAAACTGACAACCACAGTAATCTTGACGATATAAATTATATTTTTTGCTGAGTTCTATGCTGTGTTTGTAGCCATCTTGTTTTTTGAAATCACTAAACAAATACTTGACTCCACACTGCTTTGAAACTTCTTCTCCAATTTGGTTGAGAGTATCGCTATGCTTATAAGGGCTAACTGTCAAAGTTGTGGTGAAAAAATCAAATCCATTTTGTTTTGCATATTCGCCTGTTTTTGAAAGACGTAATCTATAACATTTTTTGCAACGTTCTCCGCCTTCTGGCAAATCTTCAAGGCCATTTGCAAGTTCTTCAAAACTTTGGTAGTCATATTCTGCATTGATGACTTTTATGTGTGGATATGCTTCTTTCAAAAACCTAACTTCTTCTTTATATCTTCTCTCATATTCATCAAAAGGAGATATGTTTGGGTTATAGTAAAACACAGTTATGTCAAAAAGTGGGTCTAGAACAGATATGCAATGGCTGGAACATGGCGCACAACAAACATGAAGCAACAATTTGGGCTTGTTGCTTTTGTCGATACTCTTTGTCATAGCCAAAAATTCTTGATAATAATTTCTTTTCATGCTAAAATTTTATCACTTAAATAAAAAAAGTCAAATTTTATCAAAATATATTTGATAAGCAGTTTGTTTTGGGGTTGAAATGAAAAAAGTGAAAAAAGTTGTAATAATAACGGGTGGCACAAGTGGAATTGGTTTAGAAATCAGCAAAATTTACAAAAATAATGGACACATTGTGTGTGTGCTTGCCTATGATATAGAAAGAGATGATGATGCAAACAGTTTATATTCTTGCGATGTGACTAATGAAATGCAAGTCAAAGATTGCATTGAAAAAATTGGCAAAAAATATGGCAAAATTGATGTGGTTGTGAACTGTGCTGGCTATGGACTTGCTGGGGCGCTGGAATTGACACCAACAGAAAGCGCAAAAAGACAATTTGACACAAACTTTTTTGGCACATATTGCGTGAACAAATATGCAATAAAATTTATGAAAGAAAATTCCTGCATAGTCAATTTGGCAAGTGCTTGTGCTCTTTTTGCTTTGCCATATAGGGGGCTTTATTGTTCAAGCAAAGTGGCGGTTGATATGTATAGCAAATGTTTGAGAATGGAACTTGCGCCATCAAAAATAAATGTCATTTCTATATGTCCGGGAGATGTAAAAACCAATTTTTCAAAAAATAGAGTAAAAGTTTTTCAAACCAATGATAGATATGGAGACAGTATCCAAAAAAGTATCGCAAAAGCAGAGTCTAACCAAGAAAAACGTATGGAACCAAACAAGGTTGCAAAAAAGATTGTCAAACTTGCAAGCAAAAAACACACAAAACCTATGTATATCATTGGTACAAAAGTCAAATTTTTATATTTTTTGAGTAAATTTTTACCACAAAAAGCTATGCTTAAACTTATAAACAAAAAATATGGAAAAAAGTAAAGCAACAAATTGTTGCTTTTTTTATTGTAATACACAAAAAAACACCACCCGTAGGTGGTGCAAATGCATTTATACTAAAAAAACAAAATGGTAAAAATGTTTTTTTAACGACCTTATTATATATCACTAATCTATGGTTGTCAATACCTAATTTCATTTTTTTTCAAAAAGTTTTTGTCGTTTTTTTTTGATATTATTATTTTTATTTTATTCGTCATCTTTTTCTAAATTTTTGTAATTTTTTAAGATGATAACTCTTTTTGGTTTATTTCTTCTTCTCTCAACTGCAAAAACAATTCTTATCACAATAAACAGAAATACAACTGAACCTGTGGTGGTTAAAACAAGAGTTGTGTAATTCCTATAACGATTTATTATTCGTCCATTTGGTCCAATAATATTAAATAGACCATCGTAGTGATATAATTTGATATCACGCTCAGTAGTTATATTTTTGATATCATGAAATGCATAGTCAAACGTTCCATTAAAAGGATTATCTATTGTTCCTATTGGAACAAAATAGTAATCAGTTCCACAATCAATATTTTTCACAACAAGATAATATGCAATATCAAATTTTACACAATCTTGTTTGCAATCAATTTTATTGTTTATCACGTAAGAAATGAGTGCTAAATCACTTGCATTATTAATTATATATGGTTCTTTGTCCGTTCCTTTGCCTGTAAATTCAAAATTTTCAATATGTTCCCACCACGTGTTGACAACAAACTCAACAGAAAGTGTCAAATTTTCCGTAATATTTGAAATTTTATATTCTAGTCCATCTTCAAGTTGTGTTTGCTGAACAGCATTTTCTTCTTCTATTTCATTATTTCCAGAAAGTACAACAGATTTCAAAAATCTCATATCATCGGTTGGTTTCAAAACAAATGTTATGTCGTCGCCATACTTTATTGTATACAAATAGTCATCATGTTCGGTTTCACTTTCTATTGTTCCATTTTTGCCGTTCCAAGCAATGTTGACAGTCCTATTTTTTATGCCATAAATTGCCTTTATATGAATACCTTGCACTATATTTGAAATGACTAGCACATTACTTGTTAAATCATTTTCAGTAATTGCAAAAATCGAAATATCTTCAATAGGTTGATTCGATGAATCTAAAATTTGCCAATTCTTAAATTCATAAACTTTGTCGTACTCTTCGTCAATAATTGTATTTACGCTAACACTGCCATTTTTTACAATATCTCTGTTTTTGTTGTCATAAGAAAGTGTTTCAAGTTCAAAACCAGATTTACCAATCTTTGTCATAACGCCAGCAATGTTTACTTCTTCCGTTTCAACTACAACATTGTATGTCTCTATAAATTGAATATATATATTAATCACAGAAGTTACATTTTTTATTGTTATTTCATTATTGGCATTTATTGATGTTATGCTCTCAAAACCTTCTGCCATTTGATTTTGATTGTAGACAAAAATTCGATTAAATAAATGAGATGTATAGTTTACAATTGTCAAAGTTATGTCTTGACCATAATAGACATTTGCAACCATACTATTATTTCCAACTGGAATAGGATTGAAGATATTATCGCTTGGTTGCAAAGAATATCTACCACCAACGCCATTGTTGGCTTCATCATTTGTTCCACAATAAATTCTAAATTGAAAATTATTCTTTTCAAAATATATTTTAATCACATCATCACTTTGAGCATTATTTATGCTTAGTGTTGTATTTTCTAAACTCACATTATTGTTGTTTGAACTATAATATTTTTGATTAAACAAGAATAAATGATAATTAGTATCAATATTAAAATCTAAGTCATAATCATCGCCAGAATCTAAATTAATATTTTCAAACAAGCTTTCTCTTACTGATACTTTATTTTCATAAAATACTTTATAGACTTTTATATTATGTTTTCTTTTTATTTCCAAAGTCACATTATGGCTTGGCATTGTAAATTGATTATTATTTATTGCAACAACGTTTTGATTATTTCCTGTTTCATAAGCTACATATTCAGCAAACTCGTATGTTGGTTTCAATTCATAACTAACTGATATTGTTTGATTTTCCACATAATCATTTGTATAACTCTGCATGTCTATATTCTCGCCATTTATCTCAACACTTTCAAAATTATCATCAACCAAAACTGTCAAAGTATATTGATTGCCAATTGCATATATATTTTTTGCTGTTTGAGAACTTGTATCATTTATATTTCTATTATTATCAAATAAATTATTATTCAATAACAAAGAATATCCAAAACAAAGCATCAAAAAAGCAACAACAAAAATAGTTGCAAATGAGAATATTTCTTTTTTTCTGCTTAAATTTTTCATATATACAATTATATTATATATTCTTTGCAAAATAATGACAAACAATTTTATAAGAGTTGTAAAAAAGAAAATACTAAATTATTCCAGTGGCGCACCACTTTCTGTAAATGTTGTACCAAATTTTTTAATTAAAAAATAGAACCCTTGGGTGTATGTTCTTAATATATCCATAAACTTGTGCCAATGGCACTTTCTAGGGCACAACGTATAGCACAAAAAAAGAACATACTTGGGTGTATGTTCTTAATATATCCATAAACTTAATTAGGTATGTCCTTGTATACCACCAGTTGATTTCTCAACCTGTCGACTTTCCATGGTCGGAGCGATAACTTAATACCTTCTCCACTTTCATCTCTTTAAAGGAG
>CADBPU010000029.1 GCA_902796635.1 uncultured Eubacteriales bacterium
TCAAAAGATAATATCGGTTTCTTCCATTTGTGAAAGTTCTGGTTCTATTGCATCATACAAATCTTTTTCTATTTCTTTTATATCACCTTTTGCTTGATATGCCGCAAGTAAATAACTTCCGCCACCCTTAAATTTTTTTGCAATATCTCCAACATTAACATTGCCTTTGCTTCTTAAACTAACGTAAAAGTGTCTTGGCGTTGTTTCAATAATTAGTGCACATGCTTCTGTATCTTTCAAATTTAAGCCATTATCAACAATGCCATATGTATCTTCAAAATTTGCACCAAGTTTTTCAAAAACATCATAAGGTATTTTCATTGTTGTAAATTTATCATTTTTGTAGACTTTTAATGACGAAAGTGCTTTTGTTATTAACTTTGCTTTTGAAATTGTATTGCTATTAAAATAATACTCTTTTATGGCTCGTGAATCAAATTTATATGATAATAGTTCGCTTACAACTTTGTGAGTAAGTCTTGTTGTGGAAAAAGATCTAAAACAATTTGTATCTGTTATTATTCCTTGATAAAGTTGTTTTGCAATAACATTGTTAATATCAAACCTATTGCCTTTTGCAAGAACATACAAAATTTCACACGTACTTGAATTTGATGTGGACACAATGTTTATATCACCAAATTTTTCATTTGTTTCATGATGGTCTATATTTATTATTTTATCTGCTTTTTGAGCAATGTCTTTGCATTTGCCAATTCTATTCAAATTAGGGCAATCCAAAACAAAAGCTATATCATATTTTTTTTGTGAATCAGGATTTATTACTTCATCACGCAAAATTTGATTGTATAAATCTCCAATAGGGCCATCATTAAAAACATCAACAATCTTGGCATCAAAATTGTTGCGTATTAAATTTTTAAGTGCAAAACAACTGCAAAGTGCATCCGCATCTGGTGCAATGTGTGAAAAAATTGCTATACGTTTTGCTTTTTCTATTTCTTCATTTAAGTTTTGCATAAATTACCTCTATTTTATTTTATCATACTTTTTTATTAATTGTCAAATTTCATATTTTACAATAAATCACTTGTTTCTATCGTATTATTCTTGCTACATAAAAAAATGACCAAATGGTCATTTAATAAGGTTCAAATTCTTTAACTTCTATTTTTGCCGCTGCAAGTCGCAATGCTTTAAGTTTGTCAAGTTTCAATGTTCTTGTATCCAAAAATAGTGCTCTTACACCTTCCCAAATAAACACCCAAGCAAGCAATTCAAGTATAAAATTTACAGCAAGTGGCAAATTTGTATAACTAACAGTTAAAATATATGCTGTTGCAAGTATCAAACCAAGTACCACAAACCATACTGAAAGAACCCTTAATCTGTGCAATTTTTGGTCTGTGCTATGAATATCGCTTTCATAATTTTGTTTTACTGCCATCTGTATTTCTTTGCGTTTGTTTTCATCTGCATTTTTAACATTGAAACGTAAGGTCAAATCATAATCAAGTGGAATAACACCTTGTTTATCCCAAAGATATTCAACCATCTCTTGTGACAATGTGTCGCCACCCTTAAAACAATATGGAGAAAAGATGTCATCATAGTTTTCGGCACCAACGTCTATTATTCCCCTATCTTCTTCGTCGCAAACAAAACCATCACTATCTTCAATATTTTTTAATTGTTTTGATAAATCGTTTAATCTTTTTGGTAAATTCATTATTGTATAACCCCTAACATAAATATTATATCACAAAAAAAATAAAATTTCAAGTGGGGATTTTTTTTATTTCAATTTATAAGCATTTTTCGTCTTCAAATTTGTCAACTTCTTCAAACTTGTGATATTGCATAACCAAATTTTTATCAAACTTTACATCGCCAACAAATTTTTTGTCATCCAAAAGATATGGCCACCACAGTTTGTCATCTTGAAGCATTTTGTCAAAAGGAATACTGTTTCTTTCAAACCATGTTGGTATCATTTCTTCAGTTTCTATTGGTTCGCCGTCAAATATTTCACTTTTGTAAATATTCAAATACATATTAACTCTTTCACCCTTGTAGTAAACATCAAAATGAATTTTTCCCATAAGTTCATATTCAATTGGTGTTACTCCTATTTCTTCTTGAGTTTCTCTAATCATTGCTTGTTCTATTGTTTCGCCAGGGTCTTGCTTTCCACCAATACCATTATATGTGCCTTTTGCAAAGCCCCTCTTTTTTTGTCCTAACAAAACTTTGTTATCTTTCATTAAAATTACTAATGTTGTGTTTATTGTTCTTAAATTTTCCATAATATATTCTCCCTTTAATTTTATCTATCATTTTTTGAAAACAATTTTATATAAAAATAAAAAATTGCGTCATAAACGCAATTTGAATTTTTGTATTTCAACACTTGCGTTTACTTGTTTGCTGTTTGAATTTTACCTCCTTTTTGACAACAATCATAACAACAGCTAAATTATATTGTTTTTTTGTTGCCATTCTAAAGAAATAAATTCTCCAAATAAACGCAAATAGGAATGGGCGAATTATATGCTGTTATTATTATACAATAAATCAGTAAAAATGTCAATACTGAACTTTAATTTTTTTGAAAAAAATACACTTCAAAATTCGCTTGAAATGTATTTTAATTTATAAATATATTTAGTTTTTGCCACAACAATCTTTATACTTTTTTCCACTTCCACAAGGGCATGGGTCATTTCGTCCAATCTTTCTTTGAGTGTTTTTGATTGTTGAACTTGCCTTGTCTGTTTTAACAGCATTGGCTTGAATGTTTGGTTGAGTTGGTTTTTGAACATCTTTCAAATTTACCTGAAAACGAACTTTGATGACAACTTTTGCAGTGTTGTCCCTAATTCTATCACGCATATTTTCAAACATCTCAAAACCTTCTTGCTTGTATGCATTGACAGGGTCATTTTGAGTCAAAATTTCACGCTTCAAAATTGTCATAGCGTCAATATGCTCAACCCA
>CADBPU010000030.1 GCA_902796635.1 uncultured Eubacteriales bacterium
AAGAAAAGGTAGCAAAGCTGCTGTTGTTGGAAATATCCAAACAAGATCTTATGATGCTCAAGATGGCTCAAAAAGATATGTAACAGAAGTTGTTGCAGAAGAAGTTGAATTTGTAGGTGCAAGAGTTGGCGAAGGACAAGATGCTCCAGCAGGCGAAGGTGCCCAAGATGGTGGCACAACAAAACTTACACCAATACAAGATGACCAACTTCCATTTTAATAAAGGAGATTTAGAAAATGGCAGAAGTTAAAAAAGAAAAGCCAGAAGTTGTAGAAGAGAAAGGTAAAAAAGTATACAAATCAAATCGCAAAAAAGTTTGTGCTTTTTGTGCAGACAAAACAGAAGTGATTGATTATAAAGATGTTGCAAGACTTAAAAGATATGTGACAGAAAAAGGCAAAATCTTGCCACGTAGACAAACAGGTTGCTGTGCAGCTCATCAAAGAGAACTCACAAAAGCAATCAAACGTGCAAGAACAATCGCTCTTCTTGCTCCAAAGGCAGAATAATAGAACAAAAATAGATGATATCATCTATTTTTTTTGTGCTATAAATCTAAAAAATTTGATATTGACAAATATACATATTTGTGCTAATATTTTTTTGGAGAAAAAGTATGGCTGAACAAATATCAAAAAGAGAACTTGAAAGAAAGAATTTAGATGTTAATAAAGTTGTTCAAGAGTCAAACAAACTGATAAAAGATTTCAAAGTTTATGTCGCTGTTTATCAATCTAATTCAAGATGTCAAACAAGTCATATAACAAAAGAAGAATATGATAAAATGAAAGAATATAAATTCATTGGCTCTAGACATGAAGATAAATTTTTTGAAAATTTACCTGATAGAGATAACTATGTTGATGCAAAAACATTGGTTTTGACAAAGGATAACTATGGTCTAGCATTTCATCCAATGATATGGCATATTTTAAGTACAGAAGAAAGATTAACTGTTTGCAGAATTGCGTGGAAAGATATTTATCACAGAGAACTTAATGAGTTTTGCAATTACAATTCTAACGGCGTTGTTATGGCAGGAAAGGATTATCAAGGTGCTTTGAATGTTGGCTCATTTTTTAGAGATGATTTAATTTCTTGTGATATTTTAAGAGAGATTTTTAATGCTAATAATAGAATAAAAGATTCATTTTACACTAATAGATTAATGCATGGAAAAACAATTAATACAATAAAAGATTTTGATTCTTTTGAAGAAATGCAATATTTATCTCCATTGCAAGCAAAAGAAGAAGACTTAAACAAAATGAGTGAAGAATCAAGAGCATTTTACTATGATGGAATTTATATAAGAAGATTTAGGGAAGCCAATCAAAAAAGTTTAGACTTAATAGCACTTCATGGTGAAGAAATGCAAGGATTATTCCCACAGTTTGATGATTATGCAAAAAATGAACAAAAAAGTATTACTGACACAAATTTGTTTGTAATGAGTGTTTTGGGTTCTAATGTTATTGAAAGAGATAAAAAATATCTTAAAATAAAAGTGAAATTATTTGATATTTCTATTGTGGAAAGACATAATGAATTATATAAAGAATATGTAAAAGTAAAAAAAGAAAAAGTAGATGTTGTAAACAAACCATATAAAGATAAATTAAATGTTATAGAACAAGAAAAAGAAAAAATTAATAATCAAATTAAAACTGCTAATGATGCAATCGATATTTGGGACTTACAACAAGAATTAAAAAAATTGGAAGAAAAAGAGTTAAAATTAAAAAACAAAATCGCTATCAATCATAACAAAATCTTAAAACCAATTTTGGAAGCAGTAAAAAAGAATGATAGTCAAAAAGTTAGCTATGAACAAGCACTTGAACATTTTAATGACTATTTTGCAAATAAAAATAAAAATAAGATAATTACTAAACAAATTGCATCTAATAAAAATAATATGGAATTGAATTAAAAATGGACTAATTTTAGTCCATTTTTTAATTTTTATATTAAAATTGCCGTTTTTTTATGATTTTATTTCAAAAATATTGCTAATTTTGTTTTGATAAGCAACATCAATAAAAATGTTTTTTCCTTCAATAATTCCTTTTTCTGCCAAAAAAGTTTTTATTGCACTATATGCAAAACTTGGGCTGTTATTTTCTTCGCTCAAATGTCCAAGAATGATTTGACTTGTTCCACCAACAAGTTGACTTATTACTTCGGCGCAAGCAGTATTTGACAAATGACCTTTATTTGACAAAATTCTCTTTTTCAAAATCATAGGATATTTTGGATTGTTGAGAAGTAATTTTTCATCGTGATTTGCTTCAAGCAAAACAACATTGCTGTTTTTAATTTTTTCTATAATAGTTTTAGGGCAGTATCCAAGGTCTGTCAATATTGAAAATTTTGCGCCATTTGAATAGATGGAGTAGCCCACACACAAATTGGCGTCATGGCTCAATTTGAAATTTGAAATAGTCAAATCTTTTATGTAAAAATCATTGTCATCAAATGTTCTTAAAAGTTTTGGTAAAACATTTTTATCTTTTGAAAGTAAGCAATTTGCTTCAAGAATATGTGTGTATATTGGTATATTGTATTTTGTGCTGAGTCGGCCAACACTTTTGATATGGTCGCTGTGCTCATGAGTTATTAAGATTGCATCAATTTTTGATATTTCAATTCCTATAACTTTCAGTTTTAATTCTATTTCATTAAGTGGCAAGCCAGCATCAATAAGTATGGTTGTGCTGTCAGTATAAACAGCAGTGCAGTTTCCTTTGCTCCCACTTCCTAAGTTTACAATTTTCATTAAAATTTCTCCAAATTATTATTGTTAAAAAATTACATTTGCATTATATCACAAATGTGCAAATAAACATATATTTTTTGAAAATTATTTTTTTATTTTTATTTGGTAATTTTTAGTGTAAAAATTAAAAAAATAAAAACAGATTAAAAAATAGCAAATTTTTCCA
>CADBPU010000031.1 GCA_902796635.1 uncultured Eubacteriales bacterium
ACATTGCAAAAAACGTATGCAAGTCAACAAAACTATTGCTAATATGCTTGGTATTAAAGAAAATGAATATATCTACAAGCCAAGTGGATGTCAATATTGTAATCATACAGGATATAGGGGTAGAACAGCAGTTCACGAAATCTTATATTTTGATAATGAATTAAAATTACAACTAAATTCTGGCGAAGTAAGTTTTGATAAACTAAAAAAACTTGCCAAGAAAAATGGTATGATTACACTAGATGAGTCATGCAAAAAATATGTTATCGAAGGTATAACATCACTTGATGAATATTTAAGCATAACAATGGGAGATGGTAAATAAACCATCTTTTTTTGTAAAATTAATTGGAAAAAATAAACAAAGAGTTTATTAAATATTTACTTAATTAAAAAAATATTGTATAATAATGGCATGATAGTTGACAAACAAAGGCAATTTTTGGATAGTTTGCAAGAAAAAATAGACATAATTAACAAATGTTTAGATAAATCTGCAATAGAATCACAGTTAGAAAAACTAAAAAAGGTTCAAGAAGAACCTTCTTTTTGGGATGATTTGAATAACGCTCAAAAAGTGAATAGAAATTTTAAGCACTTAACAAAAAAGCTGGACACAGTAAACGAGATTGCAAACAAAAAACAATATATATTGGAACTTCTTGATTTGTTGGAAGTCAGTGATGACCAAGACTTGCTAAAAGAATTGGAACAAGAGTTGAAAAGTATTGAAAAATTGGTTGAAAATACGTTTTTGACAACGCTTTTGAGTGAAAAATATGATGATAATGACGCAATTTTGACAATTCATAGTGGTGCAGGCGGCACAGAAAGTCAAGATTGGGCGAATATGCTTTATCGTATGTACGTGCGCTTCGCAGAAAGAAATGGCTTTGCTTGCAAGGTGATGGATATTCAGGAAGGCGATATTGTTGGCATAAAATCAGTAACAATTTTGGTTAGTGGAGATAATGCCTATGGCTATTTGAAATGTGAAAAAGGTGTTCATCGGCTTGTTAGAATTTCTCCTTTTGATAGTAATGCAAGACGTCATACTTCTTTTGCAAGTGTTGATGTTATGCCAGAGATTGAAGACGATGGCGACATTGTGATTGATGAGAAGGATTTGAAAATTGACACATATCGTTCAAGTGGTGCAGGTGGTCAAAATGTAAACAAAACAGAAAGCGCAATTCGTCTCACCCACTTGCCAACCGGCATTGTTGTAAATTGTCAAATTGAAAGAAGCCAAATGCAAAACAAAGCAACTGCATTTCAAATGCTTCGAGCAAAACTTGCTGCACTGAAAGAAGAACAAGAAGAAGCACAAAGAAAAGAAATTCAAGGTGCGCTTAAAAAGATTGAATGGGGTAGTCAAATACGCAGTTATGTCTTTTGCCCATACACAATGGTTAAAGACCATAGAACAGATTTTGAAACACCAAACATTGATGCTGTTATGGACGGAGATATTATAGATTTTATCAATTCATATTTAACACTAAAAAATACAAAATCATAAAAAATTTTATTAAAAATAATAAAAAAATGGCAATTTTTTGCCATTTTTTATGTTTTACATAACAAATTCATTATTTTTATTTATATATCTTTCAATAAATTTAAGCGTGTCAAAATATATTTTTTCGTCCTTATGCAAATCAAACTTTCTCATCAATTTTTCATCTTTGTATAATGGTTTTAATTTTTCATTGTGATAGTAATATTCATATTTGGCCTTACCACTAAAAGGATGTCTATATGCTATATCATATTGTAGTTGTATTTTATTTCCGTCCAAATCATGTGATTTACATTCAAACATCAGGTGGTCATTTTGATTAAATTGTTCTATTTTTGCAATAATAATTTTTTTACTACCATTTATATTTGCAACCAATAAATCATCGTTCAAAACAAATTCTTTATTCATATATATTCTCCATAATTATTATATTATAATTATTACATAAAGTCAATATCAATTTTTTTAGAATATATTTGTTTTGACATAAAAAGACAAATTAAATTTGAAAACATGTGAAATTTTTTGCAAGTAATATTTATAGAAAATCTGTCAGTCCAATTAAATAGTCGGCAGATACGTCAAAAAATTTTGCTAAGTTATAAATATTATCTAAATTAGGAATTCTTATGCAATTTTCCCAACGTGATACAGCAGCACCACTAACACCAATTTCTTTTGCAAGTTCATTTACAGACAAATTTCTTTCAATTCTTAATTCTTTTATTCTTTCAGGAAATACATATTTCATAATAAAAATTATATACCAAGTGGTAATAATATGTTTGACATTTACCCTGTGGTAATGATATAATTAATTTACCATTAGGTAACAGGAGATTAATATGAAAAAGAAATTTATAAAAACAGAGTTGATAGAAAAATATTTGCAAGATAACAAATTATCTAAAACTGGATTTTGCAAAAAGTGTAAAATATCGCCAAGTACATTAAAAAAAGTTATGGAACAAAACGTAAACGTAGGTATTGTTGGTATATTCAAAATTGCTTTTGCTATGAATTTGAGAACGTGCGATATTTTTTGTGATGAAAAATAATAAGGACATGTATTTGCTAGATATTTTTTTTGCGGTGGTGTATAATTATTTGCAGGAGTGAAAGATTTTGGAATATCAGGAAATTGTAAAGCAAAAAGTTAAAGAAATACAAAAAAAAGTGCAAAACGGGCAGGACGTGTTAATTCTCGCCATTGAAAGCAGTTGTGATGAAACAAGTATTGCTGTTGTCAAAAATGGCAGAGAAGTTTTGAGCAATGAAATTGCAAGTCAAATTGATATTCACACAAGATTTGGTGGAGTAGTGCCAGAAGTTGCTAGCCGTAATCATATTTTGTGCATAAACAATGTGCTCAAAAAGAGTTTGCAAACAGCCAATGTTTCACTTGATGATATTGATGCCGTGGCTGTCACTTATGGGGCAGGGCTGTCTGGTGCACTTATGGTTGGTGTCAATTTTGCAAAAGGGTTGGCTCTTTCCAAAAATTTACCGCTTGTTGCAGTAAATCATATCAAAGGACATATCAGTGCAAACTATATTCAAAACAAGGAACTCAAGCCACCTTTCATATGTTTGGTTGTCAGTGGTGGACATACTGCAATACTAAAAATTGATGATTATATGCACCACACACTTATTGGCCAAACTCTTGATGACGCAATTGGAGAAGCGTTTGATAAAGTTGCAAGGGTTGTCGGCTTAGGATATCCTGGTGGGCCAAAGATAGATAAGGAAGCAAAAAAAGGCGAGTACAATTTGCACTTTGTAAAAAAGAGTGATTTGGATAAAACATATAACGTAAGTTATAGTGGACTTAAAACTGCTGTAATAAATTATTTGCATCAAAAGGAGCAAAATCATGAAGCTATTAATGTTGCTGATGTTGCTTGCAGTTTTCAACATGAAGCTGTTGATATGCTTGTTGACAAAGTTATTAGAGCGGCAAAAGAGTATGACTTGAAAACTGTTGCAATGGCTGGTGGCGTTGCCGCAAATAGTTATTTGCGTGAAGAGATGAGCAAAAAATGCTTGCAAAATGGTTTGGAACTAACTTATCCTTCATTAATTTTGTGCACTGACAATGGTGCTATGATTGGTGCAGAAGCATACAACAATATTGTTGTAGATAACAATGTCTGCTATGATTTGACAGTATCTCCAAATCCATCATTAAAGTTATAAATTTTCAAAAATTATTAAAAATATATAAAAAAATGGCTAAAAACAAGTATTATTTACTAATTTTTAGTCATTTTTGTTTTTTTATATAATATTTATTAAGCAAACAAATATTTTATTTCTTTCCAAAAGTTTGAATATACTGTTGCAGTTCCACTTGTCACAAAATCAACTTTTGCAAGCATATATTTTTGTTCTAGTGGACCAAATACACTGCAATCGGAACTGTTTGCTCTGTTGTCGCCCAAAAAGTAAACAAAGCCGTCTGGAACTGTCAAAACATAAGTGCTTAATGTTTCACTATATTGCACGCTGTTTTGATATGATGTGTTATAATTTTTGAAAAAAGTTGTGTCTGTAAGTATCGCATCTTTTTGTTGTTCTGTCAAACTTTCATCAAGCAGTATTTCGCACCATCTTTCAAAGTTGTTTTTGCTTTTTTCGTATCCGCTATTTTTCCAATCATCAGCAGATGCATAGCCACTGTTATATAATGCATTTGCATCATTTTTCAAAAGTTCATAGTCTTTTTGCAAGTAGGGTTCACTAAGCGCAACACCATTTAAGTATATACTATTATTGTAATAACAAATAGTGTCTCCACCAACTGCAATTAGTCGTTTTATTGCATCTATATTACTTCCAATTCCTTGATAATCAACAATTATCATATCTCCCTTTACAGGTTTTTTGTATATCGTATAGTAAGCAATATCATTTGTGCTTGTGGTTTTTTGATAAGCATTAATTGTTGGATACATACTGGCACCTTCAACTTCTGCCGTATAGTAAGTTTTGCTTGTAATAAATGCCATAGCACAAAAGAGTAGGCAAATTGCAAGTAGAATAGTGGAAACTTGATTTATTAGTATTGCCTGCTTTCTTTGAGTTATTTCTCCATTTGTTCTTGGATTGTAATTATAATTTCTCATGATTTTTATTATACTATTTTGGACATAAAAATACAAATAATTCTGGTTGAAATTTGTTTTTTTGCAAAAAATAGTTCAGTAGGGTAGGAAAAATTGTTTGAAAAAGATTGAAATAAATTTCACAAATCAAGTTGTTTTTGCAGGTATTTATTCTTGCTTAAATTGTGGAAAAAAACTTATTTTGGAAAAAGAAAGCAGACTTCCAAAATGTTCAAAATGTGGATTAAACAAATTTACATTAGATATAAAATTTTGAAAAAATTAATAAAAATGCAAAAAAAGTATAAAAAATATTAAAAAAATCAGCAAAATTTACTGATTTTTTTGTTTTTTTGTTTTTTTGCTATCATTTTTTATGTTTTCTTTTTTTGTTTCTAAAACATCGCTTACAATATTTTTATCGTCATTGCTTTGGCTTTTTTTGTTTTGCTCTTCATTATTTTTTTCTTTTATTTGTTTTTATTGTTCTTGTTTTTCATTTTTTGTTTCATTTTCTTGTACGTTATTTTTTTTGTTTTTGAATTTTGCTTTCAATATAAAATAAATGATAATTTCTGTAACAAGTGCAACTGCCCAAACTATTAGCATGATAGGGAAACCATTTGCAAAGTTTGTGATAAATTTTAGAGTGAAAAGCATTGTAACAAGTCCTATGCCTCTGCCAACAAAATTTATGACAGTGTACCACCAAAAATTGAATTTTACACCACCTGCGACAAGACAAAGTAGGTCGTCAGGGAAAAATGGAAATAATACTGTCAAGAAATACCACAATTTGCCTTTTTCATTTAAGAATTTTGACCATTTGTTGTAATCTTCATCACTTCCTGCACACCATTTTACTGCTTTTATTCCAAATTTATATCCAAGCCAATATGCAAGCAAACATCCTGCCATATAAGCGCTCAAAACTACAGCAATATAAACAACGCTCAAAGTCTCAATACCAATGCTGATACTAGCACTCAAAATTACGTATGCTGGAATATTAAGTATGGTAACTTGAAGAAACATGATAACCCAAATAATAACCCACACCCAAACGCCAGAAGAATTTTTGATTATATCGCCAAACCAATTGGTTATTGCAGGTATACTAAAAATAGCTTCTGCAACAAGCATGATGATGGTGCTGATAATTGCTACTTTTAATATTTTAATCAATTGTTCCTTTTTCATATTATCCTTATTATAACAAAAAAAAATTATCTATAAAAGTGAAAAACCATGTTTTTATTATATTTTATGCAAAAATCTATAATATAACCTATTATAATGCAAAAACGCTTGAAATAATACTAAAAATATTATATAATTATTTTAGAACAAATGTTCTACATTATGAGAGATATTTTACATGTTGATTTGAACAACTTTTTTGCGAGTTGTGAATGTTTGGTTGATGAAAGCATCAGGAATAAACCTGTTGCAGTTTGTGGTGCAGAAGAAGAAAGACACGGCATTGTGCTTGCAAAAAACTACTTAGCAAAAGATTGTGGCATAAAAACAGGACATACAATTTGGCAGGCAAAACAACTTTGTCCAAATCTTGTGGTTGTAAAGCCAAACTTTTCACTTTATGTTGAGTTTTCAAAAAAAGTTAGAAAAATTTTGCTCGATTATACTGATTTGGTTGAGCCATTTTCTATTGACGAAAGTTGGCTTGATGTTACAAACAGTAAAATGTTTGGAAATAGTATACAAATTGCAGAAGATATAAGAAAGCGAGTTTTGCAAGAAACAGGCCTAACAGTTAGCATAGGGGTTAGCTATAATAAGATTTTTGCAAAACTTGGCAGTGATTTGAAAAAGCCAAATGCAATCACTCAAATCACAAAGCAAAACTACAAACAAGTTGTTTGGAAATTGCCTGTCAGTGATTTGCTTATGATTGGCAGGGCAACCACAAAAAAACTTAATGATATGGGTATTTATACTATTGGAGATTTGGCAAGTTTGAGCCGTGAGTTTTTGGTGCAAAAGTTTGGCAAAAATGGGAACTTACTTTTTGAATTTAGCAATGGCGTAGGCAATGATGTTGTAAAAAATTACTATGATTTCATACCGCCAAAGTCCATTGGAAACAGCATAACGGCATACAAAGATTTGACAACAGAAAAAGAAATAAAAGAAGTGATTGCTACACTTAGTCAAAGCGTTGTTGCAAGAATGCTTGAAAGTGGCTTTATTCATGCAAAAACGCTGAAATTGTGGGTGAAAGACAATGCGCTTGAAAGTTTTGGCAAGCAATGTAAATTTGTTGGTGAAAGCAACTTTGATAATATCACAAAAACTGCTTTTTTACTTTTCAAAGAACTATATGATTGGCACTTGCCGGTTAGGGCAATGGGTATATCCGTTTGTGATTTTTTTGATGGCAGTCAGCAACTTGATTTGTTTGGAAGTGTCAAACAAAAACAATCAAAATTAGACAGACAAGTTTTGAATATAAAAAACAAATTTGGAGAAACTGCCGTGATGCAGGGTAGCTCGCTTTTTGATAAACATTTGGGAGAACCATTAGGTGGTTTGCATGCATATCAAAACTCAAAAAACGATAAAAGTTAAAAATTATTTATAAAAAAAAGCGAATTTATTAATTCGCTAATTTTTTTATTATGGATTTTGTGCTGGAAGTGTGCCACTGCCATAGTTTGTTGTCCACGTTGTTGGAGCAGTTGTCCAAACTTCTGATGCTGCGCCATTTGCAAACTGTATTGCTTCAACTTGCACTGCAACAGTAAATGTTTTGTTTGCATCGGCATTAGTAAGTGATTTTGGAACTGTGATTGAACTAACAAATTCTTGTGTATCTCCTGCACTCAAAACACCATTGTAGTAATAGTAGTTGTCTTCTCCTGCAACCCAATTTGCATTTGTTACTGCTGTAACATTTGTTGATGCACTTTCTGTGTTTGTAATAGTCAGTCTGCCTCTTATAACAGCATCACTTGTGTTTGCTGGCATTGCAACGGCAATTGGTTGGCTGTAAACCGAACCAGGCATTGCTGTACCACTAAAAGTAAATGTGCTTACCGTTGTTCCACCCTGTGTTATGTTGATGTTTACAGGGTCGCCCAAAGTGATATCACCTGTTGCGCTTGCTGTTGAACTAAAAAATGCTGCTGTCACGCCGAATAATACAGAAAGTCCAAGCAAAATTGAAAGTGCTACTATTGCAAGAGTAGAACTACCAGATTTTCTCTTTTTCTTTTTGACAACAACTTTTCTTGGTTCGTCTTTTACAACATATTCCTTTTCTCTATTTCTTTCCATAAACTCTCCTTGAACTTTTGTTCAAAGATAGTTTGATTGTTTTTTTGCAAATTATACAAATATTTCTATTGTTATTTATTGTCAATTTTATTTCGCATTTTATTGTATTATATTTACAAAATATATTTGTGTATAGAAAAAAAATAAAAAATCAAAATGCAGTAATATTTTGGCTTGCAGTTGGATTTTTTGCAATAATTTTAATGATAATTGCAATAACAACTGCATATTTTTCAAATCAAAAAACAAACACAGGTCAAATTACACTTGGGGAACTTGATTTTACTATATACTCGAATCAAAACAGTTTTCAAAACGTAATGCCATCGCAAAATATATCAAAAACAGTTTCAATAGTCAATGCAAGAAACAGTGCTGGCACCAATTATAACAATTTATGTCCTATTTTTTTTAAGTTCAGTTTTGATGTGTTTGTTGATAATAAAAAAGATGATTATTTAGCAAATTTAATCGGCCCGTCATTTATATCATCTCAAAACTATACACAAAATGGAAGAGAGTTTTATTACAATAATATTCTGGTTGCAGGTCAAGTGGCAAATCTTTGTGATGGCTTGCAGTTTTCCCATATTATTGACAATGCATATCAAGACAAAACAATAAGTATAGTATTTAATGTAAATGCAATTCAATCTCAAAACAATGCATATCTAGAATTGTGGACAGATGCACCACAAGATTGGATTGATATTGTAGAAAACTTGTAAAAAATATTAATTTGCAATTTTTATTATCAACTTTTGGGTCAATTTGCTTTACATAAAATTAATATTTATGTAAAATAAATATTGTATAGGAGGGAAAATGGATAATAATAAAATAAATAGGCCCCAAAGTCCCTCAAAATTGAGTTCTAGTTTCTCAACAACAAAAAATGATAAACCAATGACAAATTATAACAAGAGTGCAAACACTCCTACTGTTATAACAGGGGCTGAAAAAATTACTCAAACAACAGTAAAACCAAAAAATTGGAAAAGATTTTTTATTATTTTGATTGCCGTAGTTTTATCAATTTTGGTTGCTATCTCTTTTGTTTTAATCTTAATATCTCCACGTGCAGTAAGACCTAGCGATATCAGTCTAGATTTCAAAGCAAATATTGATTTTACATTAAAAGATGACCTTGGCATCGTGATTGGCGAAGGTGATTTGGCAAGAAAGCAAGTTATGCCGGGCGACAAAATAGACTATACTTTTGAGTTATATACTCAAACAAATGAGCAAACCGACCCAAGTGTAAATCTTGATGTATTTTTAAGAATTAAAGCAAGTATGCTTGCAGAAGATAATTATTTTGCTGATTCTATAAATCTCTCATTTACTGATAATGGTGAGTGGTATAAAGGTGGAGATGGTTATTATTATTTAAGAAAAACCGGCAACGGAGACACACCACAAACAGATGGAGTTTTATCTCCAAATGAAAAAATAAGCATTACAAGAAGCATGGAAATTGATAAAAGACTTGGCAATGAATATGCTGGCAAAGAAATTAAAATTTTGTTTGAAGCCGAAGTTTTGCAAGCACAATATCAAGCAATTTTTGAAATTTGGCCAACAGCACCATACGAGTGGGCAAGACAATACAAAAACTTAACATGGTAATTTAATATACAAGCGAGATGGAGTAAGTATGAAAAAACGCAAAGTATTATTTTGTTTTATACTTTTGTTTGGAATAATATTTATTCCATTTTTTTCCGGTTGCCAAAAAGATGACAAAATTGAACTAAATGCTCCTGTATCAGTAAATTTTGATAGAAACGAAGATACAGAAAAACAAATAATCTACACTCAATCAAATCCTTTTGCATCAAGTTATTTGTTTGGAATATCTGAAAATGAAAATGCAGAAATTGATGACTATATAAAATATAGAACTGAAAATAACTATTTGGATGTAACAGATATTTTTGTAAATGCAAAAACTTATTATTTTTATGCTCAATATATAGGCACGGACAAATATCTTTCTTCAAAAATATCTCCAATAGAAACTTACACTGTTCAATACAAATTGGATACGCCAAATATTACACTTGATGGAACAATAATAAGTTGGCTTGCAGTTCCAAATGCTGACAGTTATTCAATATATTCAAAAGTTAGAAATAATATTGAAATTATAAATTCCACATCAAACACAACTTTTGATATTGCAAGCGACGTAAACAAAAAAATTACACAAGAAAATGTGGAAGAAAGTATTTCATATTTTATTGTCGCAACTTCTCAGGGAAATTATTTGAGAAGCACGCAAAGCAATATTGTGACATATTCTGCATTCTTACAACTAGAAGCACCATCAAATGTTCAATTTGTTGCGAGTGGTGCAAATAAATTTTTACAATGGAAAGA
Organism: uncultured Eubacteriales bacterium; assembly: GCA_902796635.1. Lineage (GTDB taxonomy): Bacteria > Bacillota > Clostridia > Christensenellales > UBA1242 > UBA9845. The sequence continues at coordinate 10,312 of CADBPU010000031.1, forward strand.
AGTTGAACATTGTGATAACTATATAATTAGAATAAATTATACAAATGAAATAAGCATAAGTTCAAGTCAATGCACAAAAAATGGACTAAATCTCAAATACGATTTGGCAAATTATTTGGAAGAACATGGACTTGGTGATTATGCATTTTGTATCAAAGCAAACAATACAAACAATTATTTGGCAAGTACATATAGCAACGAAGTTTATTATACATACACAAAGCAGTTAGAAACGCCATCAAATGTTGTAATAACAGACCAAAATCCAAATGTTTTGATAACTTGGAGTGAAGTTGAAAATGCAAATCAATATGAACTCTATTATAGCGATATAACAAACAATTATGCATTAAAAAAATTTGTTGTAAATAATGGTGGTGTGGAAGGCATCATCACAACAAATAGCATTGTTATCACATATGAGCAGTTAAACATAAATGCATTTTCAACAATTAAAAATAGCAGATTTTTAATTCAAATCAAAGCAAAGGGATATGGCTACTATTTAGATTCAAATTTATCAACAAGTAAAATAATAAACGAAATTGATGATAGTGTAGATGCTCCACACATTGTTGATAATGCATCAATTAGCACAATCAGTTGGAATCCTGTTTCTAATGCAGTAAAATACAAAGTTATTGTTTATAGAGATAGTATAAGCTACTCAAATATTTTAGTAAATACAATTATAACAAACACATCTTATAATTATTCTGGCGATATTTCAAGTTCTGGCAAATATCAAATTGTATGTTTTGCTATTTCTTCAAGTAATATTGAGTCAGCATCTTCAAATGTAGTTTCAAAAGAAACATACACATCACTTTATGCACCTGTATTAAATGATATTGATGTAGAAGATTCGTATTTTATTTTAGATTTCACCGAGTCAGCAAATGCAAGCACATATACATTGTATGTCAACAATAATTTGATTACAGACCAAATAACATCACAAAACAAATCAGTTTTAATAACAGATGCATTAGCATATAAAGTAAATCATGAAATAGAATTTTCATTGCGCGCAAATGCTGTTGGTTATTATACATCTAGTGATATTTCAAACAAATTATTGATAAATACAAAACTTTCAACTCCACAAATCAGTTTGGTAAGTGGCAATATAAATTTGACTTGGAGTCCAATAAAATATGCAACAAGTTATGTCTTGATTTTGGATGATGTAAGCATTGTTGTTGATAATATAATTTCTACAATAAATCTTCAAAATTATGTTAATGTAAATTGTGCAAGGCAAGTAAGATTGCAAGCAAAAAATGAATATTTTGAAGATTCAAATGTAAGTTCAATGATTTACTATAACAGAGCAGACCAAACTCATGCTGGATATACAGATAAGTATTTCTATTTTGGGCAAACTTATGATTACTATATCACAAGTGCACAAGAGATGGCAGATGTTGTGGAATATACATTTATCAACAGACTAACAGATGTAAATATTTATGTTAATTTTGACAGTTCTTCTACTATAAGAAGCAAAGTCGACGATGCCTGTGATTTGATTGTTGGTACAAGACATTACACACCTTATGTTAAAAATAGTTCGTTAAAAACAGGTGCTGCGACATTGCAATTTGAATTTGCAAAAATAACAGATGCACCAACTTATGATGCAATTTATACTCAATATGAAAATGATATGATTTATAGTCAAGAAACATTGAGAAATGATGATTATGAATTTGATACAGATAAATATTTTGTCTCACAAGATGTTTGGACAACTGATGGACTTTTGAGTGCTGTTCAACATAATGCAAAGCCAAACTTCAAAAACTTGGGTTCTATTGCTGAACAAGTTTATAATTTTGCAAGAGAAATCTTAATTGATATTTGTAATGATGAAATGACTGATTATCAAAAAGCACTTGCAATTCATGATTATATAATAGAAAATGTTGCTTATGATACTTATGGTTCGGATCAAGTTGACAATATAAACGCTTCAATAAGAGAAAGTGGAACAACAGCAAGTGCGGATTACTATATTGGACGCTTCCACTATATTGAAGGTGCTTTGCTTGACGGTCTTGCTGTTTGTGATGGATATTCAAAAACTTATGCACTTCTTTGCAATATGGAAAATATAGATTGTATTGTGATTAGTGGTTTGGCTGATAAGGAAGATAGTTCATCAGGACATGCTTGGAACAAGATTTATTTTGATTATGATAATAATGGAGAAAAAGAGTGGTTTGCAGTTGATTGTACCCATGATGATTTGATTGTTAATGGAACAAAGCAATACCTAACTCACATCAATTTCTTAATACCAGATTCATATTTAAGTGCTAGAAGTGAAAATAAAGATTATCCTGTTGCAGAACAAGATAGTGAAAAATTCTATTCATTTTTCAAGTATGATGGGGCACCACTCAAAGTTGATACGGAAGCCAAATTGATGGAGTTGATTGCTTATGCTAATACTCACAGCCATTTCAAACTTGAATTATTAGTTCCAACTCAATATTTAAGTTATCTCAATTCCCCAATATATTCATCATACATCACTTTTGGTTATACTTCGGGTTTGACTTACAAATATAACACTAATTATAAAGTTGTTCATGCATATAAGCAATAATGAAAAATAATATATGGTAATTTTTGCCTTATATTATTTTTTTTGTTGCACAAGATAGTTGTGCATGAAAAAGATATTTTTGAAAAATAAAAAAAATATTGAATATATAAAAAAATCTTGCAATCAAAACAAGGATTTGATTGTAAGAGAATTTTTTTGTGGTGGTAAGACAATTTCACTTTTGTTTTTGAATGAGGAAGCCGACCAAGAAAAGATTGAAAAATTTATTATTCAACCAATGATGAGTTACAAAAAACAATTAAAATCTATTGATGAAATACACAAAAAAATCATATTGACAAGTGAAAATGAAATCCAACATGATTTGGACGAGTGTGTATCCATGGTGCTTAAAGGCAATACCTTGATTTTTGTTGATGGCTTTGAATCTGTGATTGTTGCAATAACATTATCACCAGCGCAAAGAAGTGTTCAAGAACCGCCATCAAGTGCTGTTATTTATGGCCCAAGAGAGGGCTTTACGGAAAATATAAAAACAAACATTGGACTTGTGAGAAAAAGATTGCCTACAACCAAATTAAAAATTGATGAGATGAATATTGGCAAATACACAAAAAACAAAGTCATGTTGTGTTAT
>CADBPU010000032.1 GCA_902796635.1 uncultured Eubacteriales bacterium
TCAAAATCTTGAAAAAGAGTTTACTCAAAAGTGCCAAAAAGTAAAGGAACTTTCTGACAAACTTTCTGCTTTGGAGAATACAGAAAAATCTGTACCAGAGTTCGAAAAACAAGATTGGGAAGAGAGTGTAAAAACTTTCTTTTCCCAAAACCCAATGGCAAAGGATTATATTGCTGAAATTTCCGAAGTGCTACTCAATGACGAAGATGTTGCAAAACAACCAAACTCATTGCAAAATGCTTTGACAAAAGTTTTGGCAAAAAAATTTGTGCCATACGACAAACTTGCTAGTGATGAAGAATTTTTAGAAAAATATATTTATTCAAACAACAAGGTTAGTCAAAAAATCATCAACAATTATCTTGATGGTTTACAAAAAAACAAGGCAATGCCACTCATTTCCAGCGTAAGTGGCTCTGGGACGTTTAGTAGTCCTGTAAAAAAGCCAAAAACAATTAAAGATGCTGGAAAGATGGTTGAGGCCTATTTCAAACAATAGGAGATAAAATATGGTTACACTCACAAGTGCAGATAATGCACTCAAAAAAGTTTATTTGGAAGTTATTTCAAATCAACTCAACACAAATGCAAATCCTTTTCTTGCAAAAATTGAACAAACTTCAAAAGATGTTTGGGGAAAGGAAATTGTAAAAGTTGCACCATTTGGTATTAATGGTGGAATTGGTGCCGGTGATGAAGATGGAGCTCTTCCAGCAAGCGCAGAAAACAAATATGTTAAGTTCGTGACAGAACTTAAAAACCTTTATGGAAAGATTGAGATTTCAGACAAAGCAATAAGAGCAAGTGAAAACAATGTTGGCGCTTTTGTCAATCTTTTGAATGCTGAAATGGAAGGTCTTATCAAAGCAAGTCAATTCAACTTTGGCAGAATGCTTTTTGGCGATGGCACAGGCAAAATTGCAACAATCAGTGCTGTTTCATCAGGTGCTATGACAGTTGATACAGTAAAAAATATGATTGAAGGTTTGGTTGTTGATATTTACACAAGTGCTGAATCAAAAGTTGTTTCTGGTGCAAGAATTACTGCTGTTGATAGAGCAAACAAAAAATTTACAGTAGATAAAGAATTGCCAGAAACAGTGGTTGCAACATGTTTTGTAACAGTTCAAAATTCTTATGGAAAAGAATTGACAGGACTTGGCGCTATATTTGGTGCAAGCACATTATATGGTGTCACAAAAGCAACAAATGCTTGGATGAACCCATACACAGCAACTATTTCATCAATAAGTGATAGCGCACTTCAAACTGCTATTGATTATCTTGATGAAAACGTTGGCAGTGTTGTTGACTATATCACATGTTCAAGTGATGTTAAAAGAGCATATATTGCATATCTTGCAACATCAAGACAAAACTTTGAATATATGGAACTTCAAGGTGGTTTCAAAGCAATCAGTTATAACGGAATCCCTGTTGTAAGTGATAGATTTGTTCCAGATTCAACAATGTACTTACTCAACACAAAAGAATTTGCTTTACATCAACTTTGCGATTGGCAATGGCTTGCAGGTGAAGATGGCAGAATTTTGAAACAAAATTCAGGTTATGCTACATATTCTGCAACACTCGTTAAATACGCAGACCTTATCTGCAACAAACCAGCAGGACAAGCAAAACTTACATTATCAGCTTAATTAAGGAGTTAGTGAATTGCCACAAGTTTTGTGGCAATTTGCTATATTTATTATGATTTATCAAGAAATAAAAAGTGACCTTTTTAATATAGTCAAAAGGATAAAAAGTATCAATTCAAAATATTTTGTTTTGTATAACTTTAAGAGAAAAAAATACGAAGTTCATTTTAAGCGTTCAAAAAACACATATGAATTAACTATTCCTTTTGATACTCTTGATGCAAGAGCAGTAAATCTTGTTATGAAAACAAAAATGGAAAATCAAAAAAAGTTGCTTGAAGAAATTGAAGAATCAAATAAAAAATTACAGGGGAGCATGTATGGAGATTAATGATGTAATAAAAGAAGTTGCAAACATGTTGCAACTATCAAATGTATATAGTGCAAATTTTGATGCAGATAGTTTTGACACTCAAACACAAAAAGATATCAATTTGATTGTGAGTTGTATTAATGAAGTTTTGTGTGATATTGCAACTGACCATTTGTCACTAAAAAAGACAGAAACGATATCAGTTAGTGGGGGCGTATATCAACTATCAAACCTTTCAAACACTTTTCACAAATTGATTGAAGTAAAGACAAACAAACCATATAAGGTTGAACTCGAAAATTTGTATATTGAAAATGGAACTTATGAAATAACTTATAGTTTTCTTCCAGATATCTATGAATTTGGCGATACTATTGAAAATTTTGACACACGCCTTACAATGTATGCTCTTTGTTTTGGTGTTGCAGCAGAATATTGCTTGATTTCTGGTAATTATAACGAAAGTGAAATGTGGAACAGCAGATTTGAAAGTGCAATGCAAATTGCAAAGAGAAAAAATGGTTTAACAAAACTTAAAGAGAGAAGGTGGATATGAAAAAAACAAAATACCCAAAAACTTCAACAATAGAGTTCAATATTTCAAATTTTGCCGAAGGAATAGATGCTTCTACTGATGAAAATGTTACTGATATAAATAAATCAGTCAATTCATTTAACTTTGAGTATAAAAATGGAGCATTGACAGAAGGTTTGGGTTTTGAAAACTTGACTTTGCCAAAATATCATGATGAAGGCAGTGTTGAAATGACACCTAGATATGTTCTTGATGAAGAAGCATCGCATACATTTGCAAAAATAGCACATTTCAAAGAGTTTGATTTACTCACTCAAAAAAGAAATGATAAATTGTTTTTGATTGCTGATGACAATATACCTGCATATTCTCAACTTATTTCCACTGGTGCAATTTTTGGACACCTACGCCAAATCTTTCCACAAGAATGTCCAAAAGTTGCCAATTATCATAATGGTGAAAGAGACGTAATTTTGTTTTATAGTGATACTGACAAAATTTATGCTTGGGATAATCAAGACTACGCTGTGCAATATGCAAATACGCCAGCCATTTATGATTTTTGTGAATTTAATGATAGGGTTGTGGCTGTTTTAAGTGGCGAGAGATTGACTATTCGTATGGAAAAAATCAATCTTTTGCAATGGACAGAAACACCAACTGCAAATGCAAAACTAATCACTTTTGATAGTGAAAGGGGATACATAAACAAATTGGTATCTTTTAATGGTTATTTGTTTATTATTAGAGATTTTGGAATAAGCAGACTTGACACAAGCAACATTGTTTCTCATCTGCTCTGTTCAGGTAGCAGAATGTATGCAAACACTGCTTGCGTTTGTGGAAATAGGGGCTTAATTCTTTGCAAAGACGGCATTTATGAATTCAATAATGTTTCTGCAAAAAAAATAAATTTGAAAATTAATAGATTGTTGAAAGGTGTATCAAATCAATATGCAGTTGCATCATTTAGAAATGGTGTATATTATCTTGCTTGCAGATTAAATTTTGATGACAACAGACAAATTGGTTGTGAAAGTGGCGAGTATCATAACAATGCTTTGATTGCTTTTGATACAAACACAAACAAGTATTCAATTTGCAGGGGCATTGATATAAGATATCTTTGTACAATTCAATATGATTCTTGCGATAAACTGCTTGCTTGTTTCAATGGGACTTATGCTTCTCAAATTGGTCAAATCACATTGGACGGCAAATTCTTTGGAAACAACCAAACAAAATTTTGGTCTTCACCACTTACTGACATGGGTTATAGCAACAAGATAAAATACATAAAAGAATTTTCTGTTTTATCTCTATACGACATAACAGTAAAAGTTTTTTCGGAAAGCGAAAGCAGAGAATTTGTTGTAAAAGGCAGTAATATTATTTCCAGAATACCTGTTAGAATAAAGGGTAAACAAATTGGAATATCCATCACAAGCACAACTCAAAAGGCATATGTAAGCAATCTTAAACTTGTTGCCAACCTTGTTGACAATGAATATGTATAACAAAAACGCAAAGATTTGGAGATTTCTGTGTATAGTTTGAGTGAAATTCAAGAAGGAATAAAAAAATATAAAATTAAACAAATTTTGTCTAGTGGAGAAAATGATATGTTTGATAATAAAATTGATAGAAAAGCTGTTGAAGAGTGTTTGCTTCAAGAAGAAGAAAAAGTTGACAAGTTAAATTTGAAACAGACTTTGGAAAATATTGAAGAGGATAAACGTTTGGAAAGCATAATAAATTTGAAAGACAGACATGTGGAACGAGATTGTAAATTTAGCAATTAAAAATGGACTGTGGGCAGTTTTGTTTTTAGGACTATTTATTTTTGTGATTAGAGATAGCACAAGTAGAGAAAAAAAATATCAACAAACAATAAAGGATTTGACATCTCATCTAGGTATTGTGAAAGAGATAAAAGAAGACGTTGATGATATAAAAGATATAGTTTTCAAAAATAAAAATTCTTCAAAAAATCGTAAAAAATCAATAAAAAATGTTCAAAATGATGCAAAAAATCAAAAAAACGTTGAAATTGTTTCAAGTAGCATCCAAAAAACAGACAAAAAACAAAAAGTGATTTTGGAGAAAAGAGATGAAAGATAAATTAAAAAGTTATTCGTTTTGGATGAGTGTTTCTGCTGCCGTTGTGCTTGTTGTCAACAATATAGGCAAACATTTTGGCTTTTATGTTGACAATGACATTATTGCAGAAATTGTGGATAGTATTTGTGGTGTTCTTATTTTGTTTGGCGTTTTGACCATGACAAAAGAAGAAAAAAAGTCTAATGAAGAAAACATAGATAATAAAACAAATTGCAATTCAAAATCACAAGATGAAAAAACAAAAAATAGTCAAATTCAAAAAAAAGAAGATAAAAAAATTTCTACAAATGAATTTGATAAATTGCAAAAATAAAATCAGTTCAAAATAAAAAGTGGATAAGGAAAAGCAAGGAAAAAAACTCCTTGCTTTTTTTAATATATTACTAATATGTACATTTTTTTTAATTTGACTTTGTTATTTGTTTGCTAAAAGTCGTTTTATTGTTTATAATTAAAGAGAATATATTTGTTTGGGGGAATAATGAAATTTTTGAAATTAGGTGCAAAGTATTCCATAAAAAATTGCTGGTGGCTTCTTCTCATTTGGTTATTGCCATCAATTTTTGTTGGATTTTGCTGTGGACCATATCAAATAATACAATTTATGAACACATATCCAAGCACAACAATTTCAAGTTTTGGAGATTTGTTCACAATTTTGATGCCTTTTAATTGGCAAAGAGTGGTTTTCACTTTGCTTGCTGTTATAGTTGTTGCAATATTTTTGAGTATGGCAATAGGTCAAACAGAAAGCCATATGAGAAGTGGAAAATTAAAGTTTAAGGAAATCTTTTCATATATCAACAATGATATTTTGGTAGTTCTTATCAATGTCGCAGTTTTGGAACTTATTTATGTTGCTTTGACTTTTATTTTTGGTTCAGTTATTTTCTTGTTTCATTTGCTAATAAGTGGCATACCAAATGCACCAACTGTTTTGTGTTCAATCATAGCAGTTGTCATCTGTTGTGTGATTTTATTTCTTTATATGCTTGCAAGTGTTTTGATGTTGATTAATATTCCAAATATGATATCAAACGGATATTCACTCAAAGAAGGAATAGGCAGTACTACACAACTTATAGGAAAAAATATGTATAGACTTTTGCTCGCGTATGTAATTCCTTATCTTATTATTATTCCTGCAATTAGTTTGTTATGTAGGACTAATGTCTTGTGGCTAGGCAATATTTTATGTTATTTGCTTATGACAGTTTACTATTCAGCACTCACAATGACATCATATTTTGAACTTTCAGACACAAACAGATATGACAACAGAAAATATTATAATTATAAATAGTTCTTGTTCTCGAAAATTTGTACTAATCTAAAAAAAATTGGAGATAAATTATGTTAAAGGATACGTTAAAGCTAAGTTTTGCAAATGCTTCAAATATTTGGAAATTGCTTTTGTATAGATTTTTGTGTTTATTATGTGTTTTGGGCTTGACAACTGTCATCGCTTGGCCTATAATAAATGTACTAATTAAAGAAAATTTTTTTGTTAATTTGCAAAACTCTTTTGAGAGTATGCTATTTTCACTTAACTTTGAAAAATTATTTCTTACAATCACAGATGTTGTGAAAGACTTTACGAATATCATTTCAGCAAATGGACTTGTTGTCCAAGCTATTTTGTGTGGTGTTTTTGTATTGATTCTTACTTCATTTTTGGAAACTTATGCAAAAGTTGCCATAAATCAAAGTGTATACGGCTACATGAGTAGTTTGACAAAATATGGCTTTACAAATGGCTATGTTTTGAACTTTGGAAAAGCAACACTACTAAATCTTGCAAAACTAATTATAAGTTTACCATTAAACATTTTGATTTGGGTTGGTGCATATTTCTTGGCGTCTAGTTTATATCCAAGTGTTGGCGTGTTTGCAATCATCTTGACATTTTTACTTCTTATTTTGATTGTTGCACTAAAAAACACTGTTTTGGCTGGATGGACACCTGCAATTATTATTCAAAATGAACCTATATTCAAATCTTTAAGAATGAGTATTTCAGTGGTTGTGAGAAAGTTTATAAAAACTTATGCAAGTTTTTTGGTTTTGACGGTTGGTGTATTTATGCTTAACATTTTTGCCTTGGCATTCACAGCGGGTGTTGGACTTCTTGTAACACTGCCACTCACAACACTTATAACAATAATCATGGGCGAAGTTATGTATTTTGAAGCGCTTGGCATGAGATATTATGTTGATGGCGAGCATATCATCAGTCCAAAAAAACTTGAAGAAAGAGATAGTTTTTCAAAAGTTAAAGATATAATTTAACATCATAAATTGTGATTATTAAATATATCAATATGCAAATGACAAAAGAACTTTAATTTTGCATGGAGATATATTTTTTATTTGTAAACTAATATATACAAAAAAGGAGATAAAATGAACGAAAATTTAGAGACAAAACAAAATCAAAACGTTGCACAAAACACTGCTTTGCAAAACAATGCACAAAATAGCACAACAACTGCAAATCAAAAGCCAAGGATGCATTCATACAATGCAGGATTGCCAAAAAATTATGTAAAAAAACAAAATGGACAAAAACAAAATAGTGTTGCAAAGCAAAATCAATCACAAAACAATCAAGCAAAGCAAAATAATGCAATGGTTTCTCAACCACACATTGTTGATGTTAACA
>CADBPU010000033.1 GCA_902796635.1 uncultured Eubacteriales bacterium
ATTCGTGTGTACGTTGGTTTTAATGAAACCAAATGGAGAATATATCTCTTGTGTTGGAGAAACTTTTGGACAGATAACTCATAAAGAAATTGGCAACAGAGAGTTTTGTTATGATTGCTTGTTTTTGTCAAATGACCTAAAAAAGACATTTGGAGAAAGTACAGAAGAAGAAAAAAATTTAGTGTCTCACAGGGGCAGAGCAGTACAAAAATTAATAAAAGAATTGGAAAAAATGTCATTTTAATGGCATTTTTTTGATATTTTTTATAGAATTTTTAATAATTTTTATAAAAATATTGATTTTTTTGTTAGCAATAATTTTTGAATTAACAAAAATATAATAATAAAAATTATATAATTTTCACATATCTAATTCATTTTTATAATTAAGTTATTATTTTTAATATTGGGTATTGACTACATCATATTATTATGTTATAATATACACAACTTGATTTTGGAGAGTAATTATGGCAGAAAAACATATAAAAAAATATCCTAACGGAGCAACTTTAATTTATTATAGACAAAATATAAACAGTACAACAGATGTCACAATGGGATTTTTAAGTGGTTCTAGATTTGATGGCAAAAAAACAGGTCTTGCTCATGCACTTGAACATTCAATTTTTTGTGGTCTTGGTGATATGAATGAAAGAGATTTATATAAATTGTTCAAACAAACAGGCACAATTCATAATGCATTTACAAATAATGAAGTGATTGCCACCACATTTAATACTCCAAACAAACATTTTGAAGAGATATTCAAGCTTGATAGTGCAATGTTTTTGAAAAGAGATTTTAGTGAATCAAGATGGCAAAAAGAGCGTAAAGCAATTTTGCAAGAGCTCTATATGTCTCTTGATGATGATGGCATAACATCAATCGAATCTGATAGAAGTAAAAAACCAAAAGATTATATTTTAGGCAATCCAAGAACATTAAGTATGATAACTGCAAAAGATTTGGCTGATTATGCAGACAAAAGATTTGTAAGCGATAACATGGTTATAAGCGTAGTTAGTAGCTTGCCATATAATGAAGTTAAAAAAGTTGTTGAAGAAAACTTTATTTATAAATTCCCTTCAGATAAAAGAAAAAAAATAGATATCAATGTACAATCATATCCATTAAAAAATGAATTAATTGAAAAAGATAAACCATATGCAAATTCTTTCAATATTCAATTCTTATTCAAAGGATTAGATGGTGTTGAAAAAAATGATTTGATGCTTCGTTTTGAAGATTGGTATTTTAATGATTTTGCTGGAAAACTTTATGAAAAGTTAAGACTTGACAATCAATTAGTTTATAGTTCTTCTTTTGTTAGCGTTCCTGTTTTGAATAGCAATCTTAAAGCATTTGTTGTAAAAACTTCACCACAAAATGCAAATAGATGTGTAGAAGTCTTGACTGAAATTTTAAGAGAAGCAATTAAAAATGGTGTTAGTGAAAAAGATTTTGAACTCTTTAAGCAATCTATGTTGGAAGAAAGAGCAAGAAAGACAAATATAAAAACCTATGATAGTGATAAACTCTTTTTTGACTATGTATATGGCAAAAAACCATTTGTTAGAAATTTCTTTAATAAATTAATGGACTTAAAAAGAGAAGATGTTAATGAATATCTCAAAAATGTTTATGGAAAATCTAATCTTTCAGTACTTTACAAGGGTGATGTTATAAAAGCTCAAAACATTAAGGTTTATGAAAAAAATGGTTTATTATATCCAATCGACAAAACATATCCAATAAATGTTGTTAGTGATGAACAACTTATAAAAGACTATAGGAATGTTCATCCATTGTATACACTGGAAGATATTTTTGCTTTGTATAAGTATTGGGATGAAATTCAATTGGAAATTTACAAATTGCAATTAGAAGAAAAAGAAAAATTTAGAATCAATGTTAAAGATTATACAAACTATAAGTTTCCAAAAATTAGCAGAAAGAAAATTTTGAAGTCATTTATCAATACAGCAATGAATAAAAATGACGACAAAAAAGATAGCAAGACAGAAGAAGAAATGCAACTCAAAAAATAATTGAAAAAAACAAGAAGGCATTTGCCTTCTTTTTTTAGGCACGTAATAATAACACAAATAAAATAAGTATTTTCTTATGTTCTATTTTCATATTGATAAGAATATACATAAGTATGACTATAATTGGAGGATTATATGGAAAATAGCAGTATATATAAAGAAATAGCCACAAGGTCGGGTGGCGATATATATCTTGGTGTTGTTGGACCAGTGAGAACAGGCAAAAGCACTTTTATAACAAACTTTGTAAATCAACTTATTTTGCCAAATATAGCAAACACGTATGCAAAACAACGCACAATAGATGAACTCCCACAATCAGCTCAAGGCAAAACAATAATGACAACCGAGCCAAAGTTTGTTCCAAATGAAGCAGCTCAAATTGACGTTGACGATATCAAGATGAAAGTGCGTCTAATTGACTGTGTTGGCTATGCAGTAAAGGGTGCAAGTGGTTATGAAGAAAACCAAAAACCAAGATTCGTTAAAACTCCTTGGAGTAAAGAAGACATGCCTTTTGATAGAGCAGCAGAAATTGGAACTCAAAAGGTGATAACAGAACATAGCAACGTAGCTGTTTTGATTACAACAGATGGAAGTTTTACAGAGATTGAACGTACGGGCTATGTAAATGCAGAAGAAAGAGTCGTTGCCGAACTCAAAGATTGTGGCAGACCATTTGTGATTTTGCTCAACACAACAAAGCCAGAAGATGCAGAAACAAAAAAACTTGCAGAAAGTTTAGCAGTCAAATACTCATCAAAAGTTTTACCATTAAATGTAAAAGAGATGACCGATGCTGACATAACAAAAATTTTCAATATGCTTTTGGGAGAATTCCCTGTCAACAAAATTCAAGTCAAAATGCCAAAATGGATGGAAGCGTTGCCATACGACAATGCTTTGATTGGCGAAATTGTTAAGGAAATCAAAGATGGCACAGAAGGACTTGAAAAAATTGACGAGTTCAAATTAAATAAAGTTTTGTTTGAAAATAGCGAAAATTTTGAACCCGTATCTCAAAACGTTGTTGAACTTGGCGAAGGCAATGTGGTTTTGACAATCACACCAAAACAAGATTTGTTCTATAAGGTTTTGAGTGATGAGTGTGGTGTAAAAATTGCAAGTGACTATGAACTTATTGCTAACCTAAAAGATCTAAGCCATGCAAAAAAAGAATATGACAAACTTAAAGTTGCTCTTGATGAAGTGGAAGAAACTGGCTACGGTGTTGTTGTGCCAAGCATGGAAGAAATGACTTTGGAAGATCCAGAAATAGTGAAACAGGGCAGTAAATTTGGCGTTCGTCTCAAAGCAAGTGCGCCATCACTTCATATTATGAAGGTTGATATAAACACAGAAGTCAGTCCAATTGTTGGCACAGAGCAACAGAGTGAAGATTTGGTTAAATATCTCCTTAGTCAATTTGAAAGCAATCCACAAGGCATTTGGAATACTGAAATGTTTGGCAAAAGTTTGCACGAACTTGTTAATGAAGGACTTTCTAGCAAACTTGGTGCAATGCCAAAAGAAGCCCAGAAGAAAATGCGAAAAACACTAGGACGTATAGTAAACGAAGGCAAAGGTGGAGTGATTTGTATTTTGCTTTGATAATATAAAATAACAAAAATAGTGGCAACAGCCACTATTTTTAATTGAAAAAAAATAAAATAAGAGTTGTGTCAAAAGTTGTATCAAATTAGTATATCAACATTTTTATTCACGATTTTCTTTCGATTTTACTGGTAGTTCCAATGGGAATCGAACCCATGTTTCCGGCGTGAGAGGCCAGCGTCCTAGGCCGCTAGACGATGGAACCAAACATGTGTATTATATCAAAAAAAAAATTTATTTGCAATATTTTTGGTATATAAATTTGAATTGTTTGACTTGTAGAAAAATATATATTATTATATAATACATTGTTTGGGTATGGTTATGAAATATACATTAAAAAATTATAAGAGTATTGATGTTTTTACTCGCCAAAAGCACATAAAATTTATAAAAGATAAATTTGAAAGAAAACTTTCAAAAAGTCTAAATTTGATAAGAGTTTCAGCACCAATTTTGGTTACAAAAGAAAGTGGACTTCAAGATGATTTGACAGGTGTTGAAAGAAAAGTTTGTTTTGATATAAAAAAAGATGGAAAAGAACTTGAAATTGTACAATCACTTGCAAAATGGAAAAGATTTGCTCTTGATAAATACAATATACCCGTTGGCAAAGGTATTTATACTGATATGCTTGCAATAAGAAGAGATGATGAAATGGACGAGCTTCATTCAATATATGTTGATCAATGGGATTGGGAAAAGCACATAAGAGTTGATGATAAAAATTACAAATATCTCAAAAATGTTGTTGAAAAAATTGTGAATTGCATTTATGAAACAAATGAGTTGTTGAAACTTCCAAGTGATAAAAAAGTTGAAATTAGTAAGAACGTATACTTTATATCAAGTCAAGCCCTTTTTGATATGTATCCAAACAAAACGGCAAAAGAAAGAGAATATTTAATTGTCAAAAAATATAAAACGGTCTTTATCTCACAAATAGGAAAAGATTTAAGTGATGGAAAACCACATGATAAAAGAGCGCCTGATTATGACGATTGGGCACTCAATGGAGATTTATTATTTTATCACAAAACTCTTGATTGTGCTTTGGAGATTTCAAGTATGGGTATACGAGTTGATAAAAATACACTCATAAATCAACTCAATTTGGCAAATGCTACAGATAGGATGGAGTATCAATATCATAAAAGTATATTGAGTGACAAATTGCCATGCAGTATCGGTGGTGGAATTGGTCAAAGCAGATTGTGTATGCTACTTTTGGGATGTGCACATATTGGAGAAGTACAAGCGAGTTATTGGGATAAAGAAAACTTGGAAAAGTGTAAAATTAATAATATTGATTTGTTGTAAATTTAATAAAAGTTAACAGGAGAATAATATGGATTGGGAAGCATTTTGGAATAAGATATTAAACTTTTTTCAAACTACTGGTTTGAATATTTTGTATGCCATTTTGGCTTTATTATTGGGAATTATTCTCATAAAAGTTATTATAAGATTATTCAAAAGAGTTTTTGCAAAAACAAAAATGGAAAAAGCAACGCAGGGATTTTTGTCTTCAACAATAAAAGTACTTTTATATATATGCTTAATATTTGTAATTGCACAAATATTAAATATCAACACAACAGGACTTTTGGCAATCATTTCAACGGCTGGTGTAGCAATTTCTCTCGCTCTTCAAAATAGTTTAAGCAATCTGGCAAATGGGGTTGTTTTAATTGTGACGCACCCATTCAAAGAAGGAGATTTTGTCTCAATAGATGGCGTTGAAGGTACAATAAAAACACTTGAAATGACTCACACAATTTTGATTTCTGTTGACAACAAAGTTTTGAGCATTCCAAACACCAAAGTGGTTTCAAGTGTTATTGTAAATTATAATGTTTTGGGTAAAAGAAAAATTGTGTTTAATTTTTCTGTTGATTATGCTACTGACCTAAAAAAAGCAAAAGAAATTATTTACAATGTTATGTATTCAAATGGAAAAATAAAATTAGACCCAGCACCATTCATTGCTCTTAAAACACTTAATGACAGCAGTTTAGGAATTATGGCAAATTGCTGGGTAGATAGTGAAGATTATTGGGACGTATTCTACTATGTGACAGAAAATGTTTTCAATGAGTTCAAACGCAATAAAATAAACATTCCGTTCAATCAAATGGAAGTTAGGGTAAGAAATGATGACGTTGTTATGCCGGTTATAGATGACGAGCTTCCTGAGCGTGTTGAAAAACCAGAAAAAGAGATTGTAATTAAAGATCCTATTGATAGAATTTTTGCAAATTCAGAAAAAAAGAGAGCGCAAAAACGCAAACAAAGAGAAGAAAAGAAAAAACAAAAGAGAGCAGTAAACAAATCAAATGCAAAATAATTATATTTAATATTACAAATAATCTAGTAAAAGTAAATTTGTAAAACAAAAAACAGCCCTGTGTGGCTGTTTTAGTTTTAAGCTTGGGGGTGGCAGAGATTACAGCGCGAACTCGCAGGAACGCGAGTCGCAAACTTTGTTTGCATTTTGCATTGCAAAACCAAATCTTGCACCCTAAAAAACGTTGTAGAATACAAAAAACAGCCCTGTGTGGCTGTTTTTAGTTTGATGGTTGGGGTGGCAAGATTTGAACTCGCGAATGAGGGAGTCAAAGTCCCTTGCCTTACCGCTTGGCGACACCCCAGC
>CADBPU010000034.1 GCA_902796635.1 uncultured Eubacteriales bacterium
GGAAGAATTGCAGTCGAAACTGCAAGTTATATTGAAAAGGGATATTTAGTATTTAGTTCAACAGCCAACAATGATTATACTGATTATAAGTTTACTATTCAAGTAAAAATTGATGTGGTGCAAGCAGTAAATCTAGAATCAATAATTGGCAGTACAAGTAGTGGTATAACAGCATCACAATATGAAACATTGTTCGCTGCTTATGATAGTTGGAGTGCTTAAAAAAATAAAAAACAGTGCAAAACACTGTTTTTTTATATTTATTTTTGAGGTTTTTATTTGTTAATTTTATTTTTTTCTATTTTTTTCATTATCAATAAAGATACAAATAATGTAATAACAAACAAACTGACAGCCGTTATAATATATGCCATAAATTGTGTTGAATTGTCTGGTATTTCAATAATATCAGTCAAATAACTTTCAAATTGATTTACACTAACAAGATATTGTTGTTCAATATAACCAACACCATCAGCAAGTTGAACAGCATAATAAGTTGTCAATTCATCATCAACAAAGTTATGACAAGTCCCCAAAACAATCAATTCTGTGTCATCATTTTGTATTGTTGTATAAGTGCTTGCAGTGTGTGTTGGATAAGTTTTTACTTCAACATTTTTGCAAATAGTTTTACACTCAATATTATGATTTTCATTTTCCAAAATTTGAAAATCATTTTTTTGTATATAACCTTGCATTTGATTGCCATTTATGTTTGTCAAACAGTAATACATATTGATGTTTTCAGCAACGTTTTCTTGTAAAATCATCACAAGTTGTTCTTGTTGTATATCAAAACTACTTGAATAACTCATGCTGGTTGTGTAAAGTTTTGTTTCAATATTTGCAGTTGCAAATTTGACTTGACTTGTTTGTTTCGTTGCAGTTGTTAAATCAACTCTTATATTTTCATTGCTTGGATTTGAAGCAAAATTTTGAGCAGAGTAGTTGTATAAATCATCACTTAAAATATAAAAACTTCCGGTCTCTATATCAATTACTATATCTTCTATTGTGGTGGTTAAAGTTTTTGTTTCTGCAATTTCATAATTTGCACTTTGATATTTATAAATGTTTTGTTCGTTTTGAATAAATAAATTGCCCATGTAGTCAAACATAATTTTATTTGCAGTGCAATCAAAACTTTTTATTAAAGATTTATTTTGTAAATCATAGATATAGACTTTTCCATTTGAATAAAGTGATAATAAATCGCCATTTGGATTTACAGAAATACTCATTTTGTCGGCAAAGTCATCAAAATTAATAGCAATTTCTTTGATGGTTAAACTTTCAAAATTCAAAAACAATATTTTTTGATTGGTTTTGTCTGCAAGATATAAATTTCCTGAATAATCTTTTGAACAGCATAAAACATTTCCCAAATTGTATAGACTATCACTTTCAACATATTTACAAGATTTTACAAATTCCAAATTTTGATTGTATATTTGAATCCTGTTCAATTCATCAAACACAAAGAAATAGTTAGTTGTCATGATAGAGATTTTTGGGTTATAAATTCCAGTTTCTGTGTCTGTGTTTTGAAATAAATTTACTTCATCATTTGCAATCACAACATTTTGATTTGATGTCAATAAGATATGATTGGAGTAATAATCAATTTGCGAATAGTCATCTATATTTGTTATTGTGTAGTCTAATTTTTTTAATTCTGGCTCATCTGCAAAAATAGTTATATTATTTATGCTTAATATATTAATAACAATAAGAGCAAACAAAAGTATAAAACTCAAAATTTTTTTCATATTTACATTATAACAAAAATATATATGAAATTCCATATTTTTATAATTTTTTCTAAAAATCTTTTTAATATGACATACAGTTGTCATAAATAGGGTAGTATAATTCAAACATGTGTTCGATAAAATAGGTAAAAATTGGTTATAGTTGAAATTTGTAAAAAAATGTAATATTTTACAAAATTATGTCATAAAACTTTGACAACAAAAAAAAAGTTCATTTATAATTTACTTGTTTTTATAAAAAAATTATCAAATTTTGAACAAATTTGTGAACACGAAAAGGAGATTTTAATGAAGATTGAAGAGAAAAATTGGAGCAAAACATTACTTTTTGCTTATGGACATTTGGAAACGATTTGCGGTGCGATTGACAAAACTGTTTTAAGTTGTGGTTTAGGTTCATCTAGTGCATTTTTTGATACAGAATATGTCGCAAACAGAATGATAAATTTAATAGAGCGCAAAAAGTTTCTAATCAATCTTAAATTGATTGTTGACAAGGCGTTTTCAAATATGAAAAGCAAATATGCAAGAGTGCTTATGCTTAAATATATAGATTGTGTTGACTCAAAACTTGCAAGTGAAGTTATGAAAACTTCAACTCGAACATTTTTTAGACAAATAAATGCAGGACTGCAAAACTTTTGGGAATCATTAAACAAGATTGGCTATGGTTTAGATGAAATAAAAAAACTATTGAAAAATGAACAATGGATTCTGGAAATCTATAATTCTTTGATGCAAAAGACAGTAAAAGAAGATGAAATGAATAACTTTGGCGTTTTGGGTATTGCTTTCAAACAGATAAAACAAAATAATTTCAAAATGGCCTAATTTACTACTTTTCTTTTTCTATCAATTTACTTGGTTTTACAAACAAATAAATAACAAAAAGTGTTGGGATTGCTGTTATCAAAATCAATATATTCTTTGTTGAAAGATTTAGATATAACAAATTGTCAACAGGCAAAAAGTTATCTGTACTTACAAGGGTCAAACTCTCCAAAGAACTTGATATTGACGACAAATTTCTTGTGAGTGGAGCATAGATATATCCCTTGAATATATTTCCATACTCATCTTCATAACCAGAATAATACCAAACATTGCCAAGTCCACTGATTGCTTCTTCTCCTGTGCATTTGCCATAATACATCAAATTTTTTGTTGATGATTTGATTGTGCACAATATATTACTGTCGTTTTGTAGTGTTTCTGGACTGCTTCTCATGCAAACATTGCCGATGTCATAAATGTCAAAAGTTATTCCAATCAAATATGGTTCTTGTGGAAATTCTTCAACAAAATTGACCTTTGATTTTTCCACATATCCTTCAAATTCCAAATATTGAACTTTGAAAAAAACATTGTCATTGGCATCAAGTATTTTTACAAAATAACTTTGTTCAAGCAAAAATAGCCCATTATCTTTGCTGGACTCTTTGTATAAATAACAATCATTTGTAAGCACTTTTGCATATCCACTTGTAAAAGTGCTAGTATTAGCAATTTGTGTTTGCGTGTTTTTTACAACAAAGATACTTAAAAAAATAAAAAGTAAAACACAAAAAATAATTAGTAATCTTTTCATTTCCTACATTATATTATGAACATTTTATAACTACTTATAATTATTTTTTAATTATTATAATGGTTATTTTAATAAAATTACACATTGATTTATTAAGTCTGTTTTATAACAGACTTTTTGAGGTGCCATGCTATCCAACGACCAAAAAAACAAAATTTTGAAACTGACAAAGACAATATCAAACAGATTTAACAACAAAATTTCAAGATACAACAAAGGTGAAAAAGTTCACAAAAAGCAAATAGACTTTCACAAATGCAACAAAAAAAACAGGTGGGTGTTTGGTGGAAATCGAACAGGCAAAACCGAGTGTGGAGCTGTTGAAACAATTTGGCTGTTGCGTGGTATTCACCCATTTAGGCAAAACAAAAAAGATGTTGTAGGTTGGGCAGTTTCACTTTCAACACAAGTGCAAAGAGATGTTGCACAAAACAAAATACTTTCTTATTTGCCAAAGGAATGGATTGCTGATATTGTTATGCTTTCTGGCAAAAAAGAGAACCCGTCAAGTGGGATTATAGACAAAATATACATTAAAAATGTGTTTGGTGGCATATCATCACTTGGTTTCAAAAGTTGTGACCAAGGCAGAGAAAAATTTCAGGGCACAAGTTTAGACTTTGTGTGGTTTGACGAAGAGCCACCCTATGACATATATCTAGAATGCAAAATGCGTGTGCTTGATAGATGTGGAGATATCTTTGGCACAATGACGCCACTTAAAGGGCTCACTTGGGTTTATAACGAAATATATTTGAACCAAAAAAAAGACGATGAAGTCTGGTACGAAAATATCTCTTGGCAAGACAATCCATTTCTTAATCAAAGTGAAATTGCAAAGTTGTTAAGCCAAATGAATGCTGATGAAATTGACGCTCGTTGCAATGGAAAATTCACTTTTTCTGGTGGGCTTGTATATTCAAATTTTGATGATGAAAATATCGTTGAGCCATTTGATATAGACAAATCATTATATGACAACATAAGCATAGACCCTGGGTTTAGGAATGCTTTAAGTTGTCATTTTTACGCACGAGATAATGATGGCATCGTATTTGTTATTGCAGAGCATTTTGCAGAAAATTTGACAGTAGAAGAGCATTCAAAAACCATTTGGAATATTGCAAAGCGGCTTGGCTGGCCAACTGATTATGATGGAAAGTTGTTGGCTCTTATTGATAGTGCAGGACTTCAAAAAACTTTGGCAAGTCAAAAAAGTGTTGTTGACTTATTTTTTGAAAATGGCATAAAGGCAAATCCAAAAGTAAAAAAAGAACTTTTGCCGGGCATACAAAGAGTAAAGCAA
This sequence comes from uncultured Eubacteriales bacterium, assembly GCA_902796635.1. GTDB lineage: Bacteria > Bacillota > Clostridia > Christensenellales > UBA1242 > UBA9845. The sequence goes on from CADBPU010000034.1 coordinate 4,670, forward strand.
TATATCAAAAATGCAAATGGAGAAAGAAAACTTTTTGTCTTCAAAAATTGCCCAAATATGATTAGAGAAATCAAAAGTTATTTTTGGGGAGATGATGATGTGCCAATCAAAAAAGACGACCATGCACTTGATGAATTGAGATATTATATCATGAGTTTGAATGACACTTTTGAAAAAAGAGAAAACGACAATGTTTTGCTTAATTTCAAAAACAATTTATCAAAAAATTTAATGCGACAACGTCTCAAAAATTTTTATAAATAAACATAAAGGAGAGTTTATGATTAATCACTATGGATGACTATAAAAAGTATATTGACAAGATTGAAAAATCACTATTAAAAAAGGCACTAGGATATCAATATAAAGAAGTGATTGAAGAATATAGTATTGGCGAAGACGGCGAAAAATTGAGCAAAAAAAAGATTACAACCAAAGATGTTCCACCGGATATTTCAGCAGTCAAATTGCTTCTTGATGAACTAAACATGTCGCAAAATGTTGACTTTGAAAATCTTAGCGATGAAGAATTAAAAAAAGAGATAAAAGAAGCGTTAAAGTTGCTTGAAAACAGCACAAAAAATTAGTAAAAGGAGAAATCATGGAAGTAAAAAAACTTGAAAATACAAAGAGTAAATGTGATATTTCCGGATGTGTAAACATGGCAAATTTTTCAATAAATTTGAAGCGTGGAAAATTCAAGGGCACAACCGACATTTGTTCATCATGTCTCAATGAGTTATATTCGCTTTGTGGCAGGTTTGTTGTTCCACAAAGTCCACCAAATATGTTAAGAAAAAAGGAGAATAGAAATGAAATCAGTTGATAAAAAGTTTGCAAATCAACAAAGTTTATCTTCAAAAAAAGAAATAGAGCGTATAAAATTTGAAGAAGACATTGTGGCAGAAGTCAAAAGAGATTTTTTGGATAGACAAGAAGCCAGAAGAAATATTGAAAGACAATGGCAACTAAATATGAATTTTGTTGCAGGAAATCAATATTGCTCAATCACAGATATGGGAGAGATTGAAGAATATTCAAAACAATATTTTTGGCAAGAAAGAGAAGTGTACAATCATATTGCACCAATAATAGAAAGTCGTATTGCAAAACTTGGAAAAGTTAGACCAACACTCAGTGTAGCACCAAACAGCAGTAGTGAAATCGATGTTGGCTCTGCAAAAGTGTCTAGAAAAATACTCAATGCAGTAAATCACAATTTGAAAATCAATGACAAAATTGCAGAAGCAACAAACTGGAGCGAAATTTGTGGAACGGGCTTTTACAAAGTTGTTTGGAATAGTGATGTGGGCGAAGTTGTGGGGCTAACCATTGACAATCAACCAATCAAAAAGGGAGAAGTTGATGTATCCGTTTGTTCTCCTTTTGAAATATTCCCAGAAAGCAACACAACAGAAACCATTGATGAGCAAATAAGTATTATTCATGCAAAGCCATATAAAGTCAGTGAAATCAAAATGCTTTGGGGCGCTGATGTTGAACCAGAAAACATTGATGTCTTGACACTTTCAAATAGCAATCTTGCTGGTGGACTTGGATATAGCGCAAGTGTGCCAAAAATCATCAGTCAAAAAGCAAGTGATAGTGCAGTTGTCATTGAAAGATATGAAAAACCATCTTTGGAGTATCCAAATGGCAGAGTTGTGATAGTTGCAGGAAACAAGTTGCTTGCTATTGGAGATTTGCCATACATAAACAAAAAAGAAGGCAAAAGGGGTTTCCCGTTTATCAAACAATGTTCAATTCCACAACCAGCATCATTTTGGGGTGTTAGTGTTATTGAAAGACTTATTCCTGTGCAAAGAAGTTATAACGCAATCAAAAATAGAAAGCATGAATTTTTGAATAGAATTGCAATGGGTATTTTGTCTGTTGAAGATGGCAGTGTTGATATTGAAAGTTTGGAAGTTGAAGGATTATCACCGGGCAAAGTGCTTGTGTATAGGCAGGGTTCAACACCACCAAAAATTATGGAAACAAACAGTTTGCCAACATCTTTTGAAAATGAAGAAGACAAGTTGCTAGAAGAGTTCTCGCATATTGCAGGCATCAGTGATTTAAGCGTGGCAAGAGAGACTTATTCGACAAATATGAGTGGAACTGCGCTTGAACTTTTGATTTCACAAGAAACTGACAGATTACAGACATCAATTGACCAAATCAAATCTGCACTCAAAGATATTGGGAGTCAAGTGCTTAGATTATACAAACAGTTTGCATCTGCAAAACGCTTAGGAAAAATTGTTGACGAAAATGGAGCAATAGAACTCTTTTATTGGAGCAATAGTGATATTTCAAGTGATGATGTTGTGCTTGATACAACAAACGAAATAACTGAGACTCTATCTCAAAAACGAAATATGATTTTTGAACTACTCAATGCAGGTCTTTTGACTGACGAAAATGGCAAAATGAGCTCATCAACAAAACAAAAAGTTTTGGAAATGATTGGCTTTGGCGTTTGGCAAGATGGCAATGATATGCTTGAACTTCACAGAAAAAAAGCAGGTAAAGAAAATGTTGAGATGCTGTCTCAAAACAAAGTAAAATTGCTTGAAGTTGATGATAACGAAGTTCATATAAAAGAGCACACAGCATTCTTGCTTTCACTTAACGAAACAGAACTCGGCGATAGATATGATGCAGTTGCAGAACTTATTTTGAAACATATCGATGAACATAAACATAAAATAAGTGTCGCTTAATAAATTTATAAATCTTTATATAAAATTAAATTAATAATAGTGGAGATAATATGGAAGAAGAAATTAAAAATTTTGGAGAACAACCAGAAACTGACTCAACCTTGACAACTGGGGAACAGGAAAATTTTTTGGAGTCAAACAATGGCTCTCCAATCTCAAAATTTAAGTCAGCAAAGGACCTTGGACTCGCTTATCA
>CADBPU010000035.1 GCA_902796635.1 uncultured Eubacteriales bacterium
ATAACTGATATTAAAATTAAAATTTTAGGAGTTTCTATGAACGAACTTGAAAAATATAGAGAAGAAATTGATGTGATAGATAAAACTATTGCCGAATGTTTTGAAAAACGTATGCAAATTGTTTTGAAAGTTGCAGAATATAAGCAAAAAAATGGACTAAATACTTTTGACCCACAAAGAGAACAAAGAATGTTTGAAAAAAATCAAAATTATATTCAAGAAGAAAGATTGAAAAAATATTATATTGAACTACTAAAAAAACAGCTTGAAGTTTCAAAACAGTATCAAGAAGAATTGAAAAATAAATAATGATTTATAAACAATATAAAAAATTGCTAAAATACATAATTTAGCAATTTTTTTTATTTAATTAAACTTCTTCAAATTGACTGTTGTAAAGATAATAATAAAAACCACGTTTTTTAAGGAGTTCTTCATGTGAGCCCTGCTCTATGATATTACCTTTATTCATAACCAAAATTTTGTCTGCGTTTTGAATTGTTGAAAGTCTATGAGCAACAATAAATGTCGTTCTACCTTCCATAAGTCTATTAAATGCTTCTTGAATTTTGAGTTCTGTTCTTGTGTCAATATTACTTGTTGCTTCGTCCAAAATAAGCATTGGCGGTTTGATTAGCATAACTCTTGCAATACAAAGAAGTTGCATTTGACCTTGAGATATGTTTTGGCCACCTTCTGAAATTTTTGTGTTGTAACCATCTTTAAGTTTTGAAATAAATTCATCACAACCAGCAAGGCGGGCTGCTTCTTTCACTTCTTCCAGCGTTGCATTTGGTTTGCCATAAGCAATATTTTCTCTAATTGTTCCAGAAAAAATCCATGTTTCTTGAAGCACCATTCCAAATTTATTTCTTAAACTATCACGCGTGATTTCTGTTGTACTATTTCCATCAATATATATTGCACCACTATTGATATCATAAAATCTCATGAGTAAATTAATAAGAGTAGTTTTTCCGCACCCAGTTGGACCAACAATTGCAATCTTTTGACCTTTACTAACCGAAAGAGAAAAATCTTGAATTAGTTTTGTTTTTGGATTATATGAAAAGTCAACGTGCTCAATTTCAATATTTCCATCAACACTTGATAATATTTTATTATCTTTATCGCTTGGTTCATCTGGATAGTCTAAAATATAAAATATTCTATCTGTTGATGCAACTGCCGCTTGAAGTTCGCTTACTTCACTTGAAAGAAGATTGAAAGGTTGTCCAAATGTTGAGGCATAGCTCAAAAAGCTTGAAATTAATCCAATTGATACATATCCTTTTATTGCAAGCAACGCACCAGTAAACGCAACTATTATATAAACAAGTCCATTGATAAATCTGGTTGTTGGGTTTGATAGGTTTGAAAAGAAGTCTGCTTTACTACTAACTTTATAATATTTTTCGTTGATTTTATCAAAATTTTGTAGTGCTTTGTCTTCATAATTAAATGCAAGAACTAGTCTATCACTAGAAATATATTCTTCCAAAAATCCACTTATTTCACCTTCGCTTCTTGCCTGCTCTGCAAACAATTTGTAAGACTTTTTTGCAATATACATACAAATGAATAAACTCAGTGGCGAAACAAACAAAACAACAATAGCAAGTGGTATGTTTAATACTAACATAAATATAAGAGTGCCAATAATAGTGATAAGCCCATTTGTTATGCTTGATAGCCCTTCCAAATATCCATCAGTCAATAGATTGACATCATTAATCATTCTCGAAAGCAAGTCGCCATGCTGATTTGCGTCAATAAATTTTAGCGGTACTGAATTAAATTTTTTGTATATGATTTTTCGCATTTCCGCACTAGATTTGAAACAATAAACATTGCTAAAATAATTTGCAACAAAAGTAAAAATTGAACTCATCCAAACAAACAAAATAAGAAGTAAAATATTTGGCAAAAGTTTGTCAAAATTTACAAGTCCTTCGCCAATAATAAGATCTATGGACTTACCGATATAAACTGGCACCAAAAGGTCAAAAAGTGTGCTTGCAAAAACACCAAAAATTGAAAGATACAAATATATGTGAAATGGCTTTCCAAATTTTATTATTTTTTTTGTTTGCGACCAAATTTGTTTTATGTTGAACTTTTTTCTGCCTTTTGCAATAGAAATTGCTTTTGAACTCTGCGGGCTTTCTTCAACAGAAAAATCAGTTTTTTGCTCATTTTTGTTCATTTTTGACCTCCTTTTTAATTTTTTTATATATTAGTAAATTCTATTTAATAATTATGTTTAATAAATTATCATTTGAATATATGATCATTTGTTTTGACTATCATATATCTCTTTATAAACTTCACAAGTTTTTAATAATTCTTCATGTTTGCCAATACCAACAACAGAGCCATTGTCAAGCACAATAATTTTATCTGCACTTTTTATGGAATTTGTTCTTTGAGAAACATAAATTTTTGTTGTGCTTTTCAAAGTATTTTTTAGTGCTTTTCTTAATTCAAAATCTGTTTGAAAATCAAGTGCAGATGAGCTATCATCAAGAATCAATATTTTTGGCTCTCCAACAATTGCCCTTGCAATGGTGAGTCTTTGTCTTTGTCCACCAGAAAAATTTCTTCCGCCACGCTCAACATTGCTTTTTATTCCATTGGGTTTTTCACTAACAAATCCATATGATTGAGAAATAATGAGTGCTTTTGTAAGGTCTTCTTGTGTTGCATTTTGATTTCCAAACTTCAAATTACTCTCAATTGTTCCACTGAAAAGTGTTGGATTTTGTGGCACAATAGATACAAATTCTCTTAGCGATTTCAAGTCATAATCTTCTATGTTTTTTCCATCAATCAAAATTTCACCCTTTGAAACGTCATAAAATCTTGGGAGCAAATTGACAAGAGTACTTTTTCCGCTTCCTGTTCCACCAATAACTCCAACAGTTTCTCCCGCCATAATATCAATAGAAAAATCTTTGATGGCATTTTTAATTCCATTATATGAAAAACTAACATTTTTGAACTGTATTTGTGGTTGCACTTCTCTTTGCAAAACCACTGCATTTTGTTTTGAAACAACAGTTGATTCCAAATCAAAAATCTCGTTTACTCGTTTTATGCTTGCACCTGTTCTCACATAGATTATTGATATTCTTGCAATTTTGATCAAACTGCTTGAAATTTGAGTAAGATAGTTAATAAACGAAATAATTTGACCCTGAGTGAGCCCGCCAATATTAACTTGTATTCCACCAACCCAAACAACAATAATAATAGCTAAATTTACGATTAATGCAAGTATTGGTTGCAAAAGCGATGAGTATGTGCCAATTTTGAGATTGACTTTTGTATACTTGTCATTAGCATTATCAAATCTTTCAATCTCATATTGTTGCTTGTTGAATGCCCTAACAACCCTGTTACCTGACAAATTTTCTCTTGTGACATTGCTCACATTATCCAAATTTTGTTTAGCTGAAGTGAATAATGGGTTAGTCTTTTTCATTATTATAAAGAACAATAATAAAATTAATGGAATGACAATCAAAAATATTAAAGATAATTTTAAGTTGATAAGTATTGCCATAATTGTGCTACCAACAAGAAGAAAGGGTGCACGTGCAACATTTCTTATTGTTGTGCCAATTGCATTTTGAATTTGTGATACATCATTCACTGCTCTATTTGTCATGCTCATTGTTGTATACATGTCCATTTCTTTGCTTGACAAAGTTGTTATTTTTGAATATAAATCACGTCTTAAATCTCTACCAACACCAAAAGCTGCTTTTGCAGAAAGTTTTTGACAAACAATTGCAAATGCAAAACCAGCGCCATTCATAACAATTATTGCGACAGAAAGCCAAATAATATAATTTGTATCCCCAGCAGGAATACCTTTATCCAAAATCAAAGCGACCAAAAAAGGAGTGACAAGATCTGTTACTGCTTCCAAAAATTTGAGAGCAGGGCCAAGAATTGTTTGCCACTTATATCTTTTTAAGTAATGCGCGAATTTGAATTTCATAATATAAGTATTCTCTCTTTATTTTTATTTTATAAATAAAATAAACCATTTTGCAAAAAATGTCTAATTATTTTTATATTAAACTAATTATTTAATAAAAAACATCGGTTTTAACCGATGCTTATCTTATAAATTTTCAATATATTCATAAAGTGCTGATTGTTTTGCATATGTTGCAAGTCTAATATAAGAATATTCATTTGTGCCAGTGTCTTTATATTTGAAATATACATTTATTTCAGTAAGAGTATCACTTTCTTTTACTTCTATAACACAACTGATATAACTAGAATTTGAAACAATTGGTTTTGTGCCATCTCTCGCTTCTCTTTCAGCTGCAAATTCATCAAATGTTTTACCATTTACATAAATTGTTTGAGATTCTGTATAATTAAATTCAAGATATGGCCCTGACAGAGAGTTTAGTGATTTGTAACCTTCTGCTTCTGTCACACCTTCAAATGCTTTGCCTTGAAACAATGCACCAAAAACTGTGGTCTCAAAACTCTCTTTGTATAATTTCAAAAGCTCATTATATCCATCACTATCCTTTTCAAATGTTGAACC
>CADBPU010000036.1 GCA_902796635.1 uncultured Eubacteriales bacterium
ATCTCCAGTAATTTCGGAGATTTTTTATTATACTTATATAACCAAACATCAAATCATAAAATTCAATGGTCCTAAATTTAGCTCCACAAAATTTCAATTTTTTAGACAAAAAAAGACCAACTTTTGCTCACTTTCAAAAGTCGGTCTAAAACTACCTAAAAATGCCTAAAAATGCACTTATAGGTACAGTTAGGTACAGTAAAATTAAAACTTATTATCTAATTGTTCTAACTTCTATACCATCAGCATAAACAATAGCTTTTACATTATCACCATTTTTGGTTATTGAAATAATTTTAGATTTAAATTTATCCCAAATTTGATCTGTTTTGATTAAATATGATGACTCTGTTAATTTTACGGCTTTCACACTATTAAAATATTCGTAAAGCTCTTTGTAATCATCTGTCTTTGCATACTTTAAATCATATGTGAGTACTCTTGTGTACATTTTAATATTCTCCTTTATCTGTTTTTATGTTTTGTGGGATCAACCATTACAAATTTTGTCGTTCCATTGGCTGTTGGTGGAACTCTTTTACCTTGTACAAGTGTAACTTCAGTCCTACTTCCAACTGGTCTATACTGACCACTTTGTGGAACAACTTGTCCTGTTTTAACTCTAGCCATATAGGCACTCCTAATTATTCTTCCGCAATGTAATTCCGACTATCGAAAGAAGTTTTATTAAAAACAAATTAAAAAGACATAATCAAAATGACAAAAATACTTGATAATTTTTTTTGTATAAGTTATAATAAATATGAAATAAGCTTGCGAAAATTATTTCATAAGTGGCTATTGTTTACATTGAAAACAATGGCCCTTTTTAATTCGTATTTTAAACCAATTATTTTTTTGACAGATCTACTATCAACATTTTACTATCATTATCAAATCGTGCTGTAAAAGGTTTTGCAGTATTTTCAAATTTACATTTAAGCACATCTTCAATAGCTTTTACTAAAGGTTTACTATTAATTCTAATCCATTTTTCATTGCCTTTTTTAACAAAATCATAATCCTTTATATCAGCAATATTTTCTGATGCTTTAATGCCAAGTACTTTATTTTTTGCATCCAATCCTATATTTATTTTTTTTGGACTACCTAGAGCTTTAATAGTTTCTGCATTAAATATAAGTCCCAATCTCATGATTGACACTTTAATCATACCTGTAGTATCAATGTTAAAGTTAAAATTATAATTTGGCATAATTCACCTCACATTATGATTATACATATAAAATCTTTATTTGTCAATACTTTTTTTAACTTTTTTATAAAATTATCATTTTTATTGATGTTCATTTTTTTTGTATAATTTATATAATTTAATTACTTATATATAACAAGTTATATATAAGTAAAATCACATTTCAAAATCTTGTTGTTTTTTCTTTTTTCGTTCTTGGCGTTCTTTCATAAGTTCAATAAGCATATCATCAAACTCATCGTCGTTCATGCCAGAGATGAGTTTTTCTTTTTGTTGCTCAAGTTCCTCTTCTCGTCTTTTTTGATTTAAATAAAGTTGTTCTTGTCTAATTTTTTCATTAAACTTTTCTGTCGTTTGTCTCACATATTCATTGTCAACACTATTGTAAACAGTGATTGTCGTTTTCACGTCTCTATGGCCTAAAAGTTGTTGAATCACTTTTGGATTTTCATTCATCTCAAAAAGCATATTTGAAAATGTGTGGCGAAGTCCGTGAAAATGAATGTGATATTTGTTTAAACCATTTCTACGCTTAAACCTATCAAATGTCATTCTACAACCAGAATATGTCCTTACACTTCCATCATCGCCTGCAAAGATAAAACTTTCAGGAGTTGTTAATTCTGCTTTTACATTTGGATTTTCGACTTCTCTCTTTTTTTGTTTTTCTTTCCATTCAATTAAGGTATCAACAATAATGTCAGTGACTGGAATTTCTCTCACACTGCAAAGAGTTTTTGTTGAGCCAACAACAGTTATTCTTTTAATAACATTGCCATTGCTGTCAAACTTTGGAACTTCTGTGATTGCCCTATCGACTTTTAATGTTTTTGTTTCTGGATTAAAATCTTTCCATTTAAGAGCAATCGCTTCGCCAACTCTTAGCCCTGCAAACATCATCACTATGCAAAATGGTTTTAAAAAATTGCTTTCATCTTTGTTGAGTTTTTCCAAAAACAAAGTTCTAACTTCTGGTGTCATTGCCTTGTATCTGTCTGTATGCTCAGAAGTATTTCTATCGTGAACTTTCATTTTTACCTTGAGTGTTGGATTTGTTTGTACCCATTTGTTGTCAATTGCATATTCAAAAAATTGACTTAACAAGTGTCTATTCTTTTTTATTGTGTTGTTGCAATAATCTTTGTCAATCATCACATTGATAACCTTTTGAACAACAAAAGTGTCGATTTCATATAGTTTCATATTGCCAATTATCGGCTCAATATGTAATTTAAAATTTCTAAATATTCCTTCAAAACTTCTTGGTGTTACTGCACTCTTTTTGAAAACCATCAACCATTCAAACATAAGTTCTCCGAAAGTTTTCTTGTCAAGAATTTCAAAGTTCTCATTTTTCATTCGTCCAGTTATTTGAGCAAGTTTTAGCGCAACTTCTGTTCGAGTTTTTGCATATACAAGTTTTTTCTTTTGCCTGCCGTTCTCATCATATCCGATTGTCAAGCTTCCAACCCACAATCCATCAGATTTTCTTTGGAATATACTTCCTTCGTTATTACCTCTTCTTGTACCTTCTTGAACAGGCTTTTTTCTTGGTTTTTGAATTCTTGGTCTACCTCTACGCATTGTCAATTTCCTCCATATTTGAATTTTGTATTGTTTGCCAAGTCACAAAGTTTAGAACACTTACAACTTGTCTTTTGCCAACTTTTGTTGTTGGAAAATTTTTACTTCTCAAAAGATTTCTCACATTGTCTCTACCAAGACCTGTGATTTTAAT
>CADBPU010000037.1 GCA_902796635.1 uncultured Eubacteriales bacterium
TAACTTGTCTTGCAACTTGTTTACTCTTGTTGTAAGGTTTAATCTATCTTCATCATATTGTTTAAGTTCTGCTTGCAATTTGTTTTTGTAATCGCCCAAACTATCAAGTTTTTGTTTTACTTCTGTGAGTTTGTTGTTTGTTTCAACATAATCGGCATCTTGCACAGTTGCATTGATTACTTCTTCTGCTTTTTTGATTATTTCTTGATTGTTTGCAATTTCCGCATTAATTTGCTCTAATTTTGCATTTTTTTGCTCAATTTCTTCTTTAATTCTATCAATATCGCCAGCAAGAGAAACATTTTCACTTTCCAAACTTGCAATATTAATCTTTATGTCCATAACTTTTGCGTTATATTCATCTCTTTCTCTTTTAAGATTTTCAAAGTTTTGTTGACGTTTTTCTATACTCTTGTTTGCGGTTTGTTTGTTTCCATCAATACTATTTTTAAGTTCATCATTTTGTGCCAAACTTTTGTCTATTGCTTTGATTTTTACAGAGTATTCTGCAACTTGAGAATTTAATAATTCCAACTGTTCTTTGCAAACCAAAATTGTTTCATTATACTGATTTTTTGTTTCTGTCAGTTTTGCGACTTCTATATTACCTTCGTTAAATAATTTTGATAATTCATTGATTTTTGCTTGATAGTTAAATGAATTTGACCTTGCTTCTGCAACATCTTTTGCAAGTTGCTCTTTTTGGAGTTGCAATTTTTGCAAATTTTTGCTCAATTCTTCAATTTCACTTTCCCTACCAATCACACTAACAGCATTTTTGTTCTTACTACCACCTGTTATGCTACCTTGCGGATTGATGACATCTCCATCAAGTGTAACAAGTTTGAAAGCATATCTTGTTTGTTTTGCAATTTTTACTGCTGTTGTCAATTTGTCAACAACGACTGTATTACCAAGTAAATATTCAAAAATATTTGACAAATTTTTATCATAGCCAATAAGTTCACTTGCAACGCCCAAATAGCCAACTTCTCTTTTGAGCTCTGGTATAAAGTTTGCAATATTCCTTGGCTTTATTGAAGTTAGTGGCAAGAATGTTGCACGACCAAAATTGTTTTGTTTCAAATATTCAATGATATCTTCTGCTTTTTGTTCATCCAAAGTGACTATGTTTTGAACATATGCACCAAGTGCCATTTCAACTGCTGTTCTATACTTTTCTGGCACTGTCATAAGATTTGCAACAACACCAACAAAGTTATCTTTCAATTTTTTATTTCTTTCAGCTTCAACCAAAATATGCTTGACAGCACTATTAAAACCATCAAAGTTTTTTTGCATATCTTCAAGCATATTTTTTCTTGAAAGCAAACTTGCATAACCACTGTTTATTTCATAAAGTTCATCACTGCTTTTATTCAAAAATGCTGTGTTTTGAGCCATTTTTTGCTCAAAATCTTGCAAATTATGTTGAATTTTTGCCTGGTCTTGACTTTTTTGAGCCAAAATTCCACTTGTTTCTGCAAATGAATTTTCGGCTTTTTCAAGTGATTTTTCTTGCACTGCTATTTGCGCTTTTGCTTCTGCAAGTCTATCCATTGTTGCAAGTTTCTCTGCACCAAGTTTGCTAATATCAGCTTTAATATCACTCAATTTATCAAGTGCAGAAATCATCATTTGTTGATTCTGTTCGGCTTCATCTTCACTCTTTGTGAGTTCGTCGACAACTGTTAAATATTTTTTGCTTATTTCGTCATTTTTGCTCTTTAATAAATCAATTTGCTTTTGATTGCTTGCAATCTTATTTGACTTTTCCAAAATCAAACTTTCATCATTAGAAATTGTGAGTTCTGTATCAATCAATTCTTTGTCTAACTTGTTTGCTTGTTCTTTTAAGAGTGTCAATCTTTCTCTAACGATATTTGTTTCTCCACTCTTTCTTTCAAGTTGAATTGTCAAACTAACCACTTGGTCATACAACTCTTTTATGGTTATATCAATTTTTTGAATATCATCATAGTTTTTGTTGTAGCAAGCAATGGTTTTGTCCAAGTCTTTTTGCTTTGTGTCTATTTCTTCTGCAAGGGCATTTATCCTATTGCTGATTTCTTGCTTGTCGCTTGCGGCATTGTCATATTGATATATGTAGTTATTGATTTCCAAACTTTTGCGTTCTTCTCTCAAATCAAGGAATTTTCTTGCCTTTTCTGCTTGCTCTTTGAGTGGATTGAGTTGTCTTTCAATCTCAATCATTATATCTTTTAGTCTTGCAATATTTTCACGAGTTCTGGCAAGTTTACGCTCACTTTCAAGTTTCTTTTCCTTGAATTTTGCAATGCCTGCTGCTTCTTCAAAAATGCCACGTCTGTTTTCTGGCTTACTGCTTACAATTTGTTCAACTTTACCCTGACCAATGATTGAATAGCCATCACGACCAATGCCAGCATCATGCAAAATTTCAACAATGTTTTTAAGACGACTTGTTGTGTTATTGATTAAATATTCACTTTCTCCACTGCGATACAATTTACGTGTCAAAATAATTTCGTTATAATCAACATCAACTTCATGATTACTATTATCCAAAACGATTGAAACTTCTGTATAACTCAAACTCTTTCTGGTTTGTGTTCCATTAAAAATAACATCTTGCATGGATGAGCCACGCAAAAGCTTGCTA